>JAIRNN010000210.1 GCA_031257995.1 Spirochaetaceae bacterium
CAAACCTCTTACGGCCAATATGCCCTCACATTGACCGCCACGGACGCGGCTTCGGGCCGGATTTGCCGGTATTCCCTCCTAAACAAGGCCCATAAGCGGGCTTTCCAGTCCCTGACGGACATTAAAGCCTCCGTCCCCCTCCCTGTTTTGGAGTTCCAGCGGCAACATAGTTGCCGGCGATAACGGCAGCGAACGCGTCAGCAACGCCACAGAAACCTGGTGTGAAAAGGAGGGGGCGCCTTTCACCCGCTCAAGAGACCGCAAGAAAAACGGCAACCGCTTCGTTGAACAAAAAAACGGAGCCGTTGTACGCGAATACGCAGGGTGCGACAGGCCCGAAGGGCTTGAGAAACAAGCTCTTCTTGCCGCCGCCTGCAAGCGCCTGGTTCCCCTCCTCAATTTCTTCATGCCCGCCCAAAAGCTCAAAAGCAAAACCAGGGCGGGTTCCAAACAGATCAAGGTTTACGACGAGCCGGGAAGCCCGTCCGCAAGGCTCTCCGAAAACGTCGGCCTGCCGCAAGAGGTCAAGGACACCCTCAACTATCAGCGCGCGCTTTACAATCCGGCGGGACTTCAGCGGAATGTCAACAAGGCTATCCTTCGTTTACGCCAACGGCTTGCTCAAGCAAACCGTGTCAAAACGCAGGAACAGCTATAGCTTTCGGTAACATTTTCTAAATGAGGCATCCACGCCTTTCGGTAACATTTTCTAAATGAGGCAACTCGGGGGTGTGATTAATGCCGGAGGCGTTGCGGGGCTTGTCCCCCAACAGCAACTTCCAGCCTACCGCGACGGCCACAAAGTAGTCCCCGTTCCAAGACATCGTACCATTTAGTATGTTTTCTGTAGCGGGAGAACCGCTGCCTCTGGGCGGCATTGCTAACCGTAAGCAGCATAGCCGCCGGAGGGCAACACAGCCGCCCAGAGGCAGCTCGCACTCCTGCCTCGACACGCTCCCACAGTAAATGGCACGCCTGACGCTGTAACTTTGCGGCTGTTTCGGGCGTTTTAGGGATATGGGCGTTGCGAGCTACTCGGTGAAAATGCCGGTAACGATTGTTGTTCTCTACGCGCTGGGGGTTAGGGTTTTCTCTACCGGTTTTTCATCGTGTTTTGCGGTGAGAACATCGAGATCGATAAAAACCATAGAAACAAACGCTTTAGGATCATCGGGTTTGACGTTTTGGACATCGCTTGGCTGCGGCAACTCTTCCCCGTCCCGAAGCATAGCAAGAATACGCCCCGCTGCGGCATCGGAAGCCATATACAGAGCATCCGCCAGATCGTCCCCAAACGTGGCAAGATCGAAATCGGCAAATTCTACCGAAACCCGTCCGTCCTGTTCAGGATAAAAACACGCAGGATATACATATTTCATAAAACCTTCCCTGGCCTATTTTAACCCGGCCTGTTTCAAGATGGAGTTCACAACCCTCAGGGGCAAATCACCCCGATGACAGGGTATCGTTACCTTTCCATGCTTCACCGTATGCTTATAGTGATAATGCGAGCCATTTGATGAAGAAAAACGCCAACCGTCTTTCTTAACAATCCGCTCAATTTCATAAAAGGTCATGTTGAAATATAACACACGTCAATACGTCTTTTCAATATAACCGCTGACTGATGTCAGCCGTGATTAATGCCGGAGGCGTTGCGGGGCTTGTCCCCCCAACAGAAACTTCCAGCCTACTGCGACGGCCACAAAGCAGCCCCCGTCCCAAGACATCGTACCATTTAGTATGTTTTCTGTAGCAGGAATGCGAGCAGCCTCGACACGCCCCCCACAGTAAATGGCGCGCCTGACGCTGTAACTTTGCGGCGGTTCCGGTCGTTTTAGGGATGTGGGTATTGCAAGCTACTCGGTGAAAAGGCCGGTGACGATTGTCGTTCTCTACGCGCTGGCGTTGGGGGTCGCGGCGACGCTGGTGCCGGGGATCGCGGTCGATCTCTTTCCGGCGGTGGCGCGTCCGGTGCTGTCGGTCTATTGCCCGTTTACCGGGGCGGGGCCGCTTGACGTGGAGCAGAATGTTACCGTGCCGCTGGAACGGGCGCTGGCTTCTTCCAAGGGGCTGCTGGAGATGACGAGCAACTCGCAGAACGGCGGGAGCTTTATCAATCTGAGCTACGCCTACGGGACGGATATGGACAAGGCCGCGTCTGACGCGCAGACGGTTGTTGCCCGTGTGGCGGGGTCTCTGCCGGACGATGCGGGAACGCCCACGGTGCGCCGTTTTGATATGTCGGCGGCGCCCATCATGCGCCTCATCGTGCGGGGGTCCTATCCCAGCGACCAGTTGCGCCTCTTCGCCGAGGAGGAGGTGCAGGCGGAGCTTGAACGGATAGACGGCGTTGCGGCGGCGGAGGTTACCGGCGGAAGCACCCAGCAAATCCGGGTGGCGGTCTCGCTTAACCGGCTTGCCGCGCTGGACCTTACCCTGGCCGATGTATCGAGCGCGCTGCGCGGGCAGAATGTGCTTACCTCCGGGGGCAGCCTCTTGCGCGGGGAACGGGAATACCAGTTGCTCACGCGGCAGGAACTCAAGACCGTTGAGGACATCAGGAATATCGCGGTAAAGACGGTTACAGTAGCCGGGCAGAGCGCGCTCCAGCCGGCGCGGGCGCAGAATGTACGCCTGCGGGACATTGCCGACATAGACCTCGCCTACAACGACAACGCGGCGCGGGTGTATGTGTCGGGCGATACCGGCGTGTACATTCAGGTTACATCCGAGGCGGATTCCAACTCCGTGCAGGTCGCCCGCCGTGTGGAGGACGCGCTTACCGGGATCAACGCGAACCTTCCCCGCGGCGTTACGCTTGAAGTGCTGTCGGACAACACCACGATGATCTCCGCCACCATGCGGCAAGTCTATGGGAATGCCCTTCAGGGCGCGTTGCTGGCGATGGCGATCCTCTTTCTCTTCCTGCGTAACATAAAGGGAACGCTGATCATCGGCCTCTCCATCCCGATTTCCATCCTGCTCACGCTGATGTGCATGGCGGCGGCGGGCTTTACGCTGAACTTGCTCACGATGACGGGCCTCATACTGGGCCTCGGCATGACCGTTGACGCTTCAATCGTCATTCTGGACAACATACACAACTACCGCCTGCGCGGGGCCAAGTCCGATGTTGCCGCGATTCTCGGTTCCGCCGAGATGATGCGGGCGATTGTTACCTCGACCACGACGACACTATGCGTGTTCGTGCCGCTCATCATCTACAAGAACTCCCTCGATATGATGGGACAACTCTTCTCCGACCTCATATTCACGGTGGTGATCTCGCTCACCGTCTCGCTCATCGTCTCGATCACGCTCGTACCCTCTCTGGCCGGTTCCATTCTCAGGCTCAACACCCGGAGGCAGAAACCGCTCCGCACGAGACTCTTCACCGCTCTGGACAACGCGCTTGAAAAGGCTTTCACCGGCCTCGACAACCTCTACACCACCGGCCTCGAATACTGCCTGAACCACCGGGCGGCGGTACTGTTCCTCGTACTCAGCATCCTTGCCTTTTCGCTGTTGCAATTCTCAGGGCTAGGGATGAATATGTTCCTCCGCACCCGCACGGACGACTCGGTAGCGCTCAACGTAACGCTGCCGCAGGGGACGGCGATTGAGGTAACGGAAGCGTTGCTGCGCGATGTGGAGAATATGGTGCGGGAAGACGTGCGCGGTTACAAAAACACGATTCTGACGGCGCGGCGTTCCGGTTCCGGCAGTTTGCAGATCACGCTGCCCGAACCCGCCCTCCAGATCGACACGCCGGAGGAGATCATCGCGAAACTCACGCCGAAACTGGGCGAGATTCCCGGGGCGCGGCTCTCGTTCCGGGCGGGGCGGAACATGGGGACTTCGACCGGCGTGGACATCGCGCTCCATTCCCGCGACATTGACGCGCTGATGGCCTGCGCCAACGACATCGTCCGCATCATCGAACGGTATATGCCCGATGTGGAAAACGCGGTGGTGAATATGGACGAGGGCGGGCCGCAACTCCAGATCGAAATCGACCGCAACCGGGCGGCGGCGTTGGGCGTATCGCTTTCCGCCATCGCCTCCGAAATCCGCACCGCGATGGACGGTTCCACCGCGACAACCATCACGCAGGGGGACAAGGTGTTGAACGTCATCGTCCGCCTCCGCGACAGCGACCGGAAGGGCCTTGCCGGCCTGGACGCAATCTTCGTCAAGGGACGCGGGGGAGCGCGGATACCGCTTGCCAACGTTGCCCGCATCATCGAAAACCGCGCATCCTCGTCAATCCGGCGGGAAAACCAGGAGCGAGTCGTCCGGGTAACCGGCGATTTCCCGCCCGGGGTCTCGGCAACCCAGGGCGCGGCGCGTCTCAAGGCCACGCTCGACGAACACCTCGTCGAGCGGGAAGGCGTTACGCTCAGCTATCAGGGGGAAGCCGCCGAAGTCGCCGCCTATAATATGAAGTTTTTGTTCATCATCGCGACAGCAATATTCCTCGTTTTCGGCCTCATGGCAAGCCAATTCGAGTCCTTTGTCGATCCGTTCATCATCTTCTTTTCGATCCCGCTCATCTTCATCGGCGTAATCTGGATATACAAACTCTCAGGCGAGAATATGTCGATGTTCAGCGCAATCGGCGTTGTCGCCCTCGTCGGCGTCGTGGTCAACAACGGCATCGTCCTCGTCGACTACACCAATATGCTCCGCGCGCGCGGCATGAAAGTCCGCGAAGCCTGCATCGAAGCGGGCCGCAACCGCCTCCGCCCCATCCTGATGACCGGCCTCACCACCATCCTCGGCATGGTCCCCATCGCCTTCTTTCCCGGCCCCGGCGCGGACACCATCCAGCCCATCGGCAAAACCTTCGTCGGCGGCCTCTCCGTCAGCTCACTTCTGACCCTCTTCGTTACCCCTGTGATGTACTCCCTCCTCAACTCCCGCCACGACAAACCGCGCAAAAGATGATAGGTAAGGTGGGGGACACCCAATACCGCGCGCGAAACGTTGAGCGCGTTTTGCCATTCCTTCGACACGGTGTAGGGTCCAAAAAATGTTCCACCGCAGATAAAAGCAACAGGTCCCGTCTCCCCCTCGCTCCAGACCGCCGCCCGCAAGCGGGCTTAGGGTCTTACGCTCCCCCCTCTGCGGGGCGCCACCGCCCCCCGCAACGCCCCCGGCCTTCATCACGGCTTTAATCATGATTAACCACAGTACCTTATATGGCAATGCAGATGACCCGGATACACGAGGATTTTTCACAGCGGGTACCGCTTCATCTGTGGTGAAGGCTGTGTTAAGGCCAGGCTAGCGTCATCCCCAAACACTATCCGTACGCCTAGTCCAAGCAACGGGGTACTGCAAACCCTTCACGCGAGTATGTGTAAAGCCCTCACGCGAATGAGCGTAGACCCCTTGATGGGGTGCCAGGATGAGCCCTCGCCTTGCTATCTGCTCCTTCCTCCTCAGGCGAAGCGTCTTGCGGCTTTAAACCACCGCCGGTTGTTTATTTAGGGCTTTTGAAACAGGCTCCATAGAAATAAAGAGGAACCCCGAAAGCGGTTAGCGGCTTGGAAACCAGTGCCGTGACCGGGGTTGCCAAGACGGGGAGAAGTTACCGCTTTTTCCCTTCTTGACAACCGCAAGCCTCTATGATAATCTTAAGTCTATGCAGAGATTTCTTTTGACAGGCGCGGCTCTGTGGGCCGTGATTTTTGTTTCTTGCTATACCGGGCCGGTAAAACTGAGTGACGATGTTACGGCGGCGGAGCTTATTCAGCAGGGACAGGCGGCGTATGAGTGGAACCGTCACAAACAGGCGGTGCAGTACTACGAGGCGATTCTGGAACGTTTTCCCGATGACATCGACCGGGTGTGTGAGGCCGAGTACGAGATCGCGCGGATTCACTATAAACAGAAGAAATACGGCCAAGCTCGGGAAGAGATGAGCGCGTTGCGTGCCCGCTACGATACCGAAGATGCGGATATTCTTCCGTCAAAGTTCAGAATTCTTTCCGAGATTGTGCTTGCCCAGATTGACGAGAAGCAGAAACGGATTGTCGCGGAAGACTAAGCGCAGCTATTCATAAGCATTGGCCGCCTGAGTCATTGCGGTCATTTGGGACATCGCGTTCATAAGACCGCTGGGGTTACGGCGGTTATTGCGGAAGAATAATCGCGGAGACCTTGACCCCGCGCTCATTCAGTGCTTTCGTAACCATCTCCTTGCTGATTCTGCCGCGAGGACGGGGATGGGGCGGCGCGTCGCCGATGAGGATCACGAGCCGTGATTCGGCCTGCCAGCGGTACCTTGTCGCCGCCTCGTACAACGCCTCGTAGACAGCTTCGGGGATGTCGCGTCCGCCGCCCACCGCTATGTCGAGCAGCGATCTCTGAAACCGGTCCAGACTATTCGTAAACGGCACGACCTTGGTTACGTAGGTTTCGCCATAATCCTTGTAAAGCACCATGCCGATCCGCAGTTGCCGGAAAGCGCGCAGATCCTCGCTGAGCATAACGGTGAGGCTGTCCCGTATCGCGGCAATGTCGTCTCTCATGCTTGCCGTCGTGTCCAGAGCAAACACCAGATCAAGCGAGTTGCCCCGTTCTTTCCTGAGAATGCCGCCTATCGTGGCAATAAGGTCGGACGGTCCCGCCGAACGGACGGCCTCGCCCTGTTCCAGACCCGCGATCTCATGGAAAGCGTCTTCGGTGTCCTTCATGTAGTTATTGATGGCGGGTCCGGCAAGCGGCCGTTGCGCCACTTCGAGCAGAAACGAGTTGTCGCGAAACGCCCCCGTATAGTCCGCATAAGGCTTTTCAAAGGCGCGAACGTTAAAGTAGGTGCCGTTTCCCACATACACCTCGCCGTTCCGCGTCCACGGATAGCCGTAATAGATGATGTAGGGGATGTAGATGTGAAACGCCTCGCCCAATTCGCCGTGCCGTTCCGTTGTCGAGTCGATGAGCGACCAGATGCCCCGTTCTTTCGGCAACACCTCGCCATCCACGATACGCATCTCGTCGCCGTTCACCGCATTCCATTCTGCCGCGCGATAGGCGTAATTGTCTTCGCGCATCGCCGGGTCGCGCACCGATTCGGTCAGCAACACCGAGTTTATCGCGGGCTTTTTTCTGATATAAAGATGAAACCCGCCATCCGCCCCCTGCGTTACCCGCAAATCCGCCGCGCCGATACCTAAGTCCTGTCCCGCCAGAGGGAAAGAGCAAAGAGCCGACGCGACAAACACCGCAAAAAAAGCAGACGGTTTCACCTTTCCATTATCGGCAAAATAACGATATTCTTTGAGGAAATAAGGGGGAAGCCTCCCTCTCGCTCCGGCGCGCTCTCCGGTCGATATGTCTGCGTCCAAAGGCGCGTCCACACCCCCTCCGTTTGGTCTTACACTACCCCCTCTGTGGCCCCCGTTGCCGCGTGCGAAACGTTGAGCGCGTTTAACCATTCCAGCGGCACGGTGCCCATAAATGCCGCACTCCGGATAAATGCAACAGGGCCCCGGCAAGCCCGCTCCCCGCAACGCCTACCCCCCCCCCCTAAATCCAGCCAGCCAGCCTATCTCGTAACTTGTAACTCATAACTTGTAACTATTTCACCCTTTTTCGTGCCAGACTAAAGCAATACGGCTGCCAACCGCATATATAGTGTATGAGGTGTTATTTATGAAAATGCATAGACAGTTACAACAAAACGTCTGGTACAAAGTAGGGACAGAGGTCAATATCGGCGAACCGCTGTTCAAGTTGCCGATGGCCGTAGTGCTGCTCCACCGCGTGCTCCGCGAGGACGACCAGCACGAAGACGATGGAACCTACGGCGCGGATTTTTCCGTAGTTTCCTGTCCATGTTGACGGTTATCACGGCATCCGACAGGGGATGGTCGCGCGGAAACCCGCCGACAGAAACGGAATGAAAAGCGCGGAGGTGAGCGGGTTTGTGAGCCAAAAGATCGCGGTGCCTGGAACGACCCATGGCGCAAGGACGGCTAGGAACGTGGTCTTGTAATCAACGTGTTTGTCCGCCCACGCGCCGAACAAGAAGGGGCGGCGATCGCGGAGATTTCCACCGCGCCGAGAAGGAGTCCGGTAAGGGCTTGAGAAAATCCCATACTGCGTACCAGTATCGCCAGATAGGGTGATATGGTAGCATAGGCGGTAAAGACGACGGTACAGAGAACGACGGCGGACAGGCGCGTCAAAAACTGATTTCCATGCTCTCTTGCCGGGAAGTAGTCAGAAGATCGCCCATCGGCGCGGAATACGTCTTCTTATCGCCGGGCACGGAGATGGTAAAGTCAAAGCGGTAGCCTTCAAACGCCTGTTTCACGAGATCCGAAAGATCGCCGCCGTAGGCTTGCGCGGCTTTATCGAACGAGGTTTCGCTAGATGCGGCATCGGAGGCAGCCCTATTGAAGCGAGTCGTAAAAACATGGCGGCCGTCCTCGTTTGTGTAGGCGAACTGCTGGCCGTTTGCGCTGAGAAACCCGGTGAGGGCGGAAACGTGGTCGAAGGCAAGCGTTACCTCAAATATCCGGTCGCCGCCTTGGTCCCGTTCCCGGTATGAACGTAACGTAAGACCCTCGATACGGGAGACCGTTCGTTCAAAGTCCGCCTTTCCCACCGGAATTGTCGGCCAATTCTCGTTGCCGTCGAGCGTCCCGCTGTCGAGAAGGCTCCGGGAAACCGTGTACTCAAGACGCGCTGTCCCCGAAAGGTCGCGCCCCACCGTTATCTCCGTTTTCACCCCGACACACGAGGTAAAAAGGACGGCGGCGGTAATCCAAATAACTCTTTGCGCTCTTTTCATAGCGGCGAAACCTCTTTTAATTGTACGTTTCAAAGAAACACGTTTCCAACGAAGCACATTCCCTAAAACTCTTCCGAGTAAAACGACACGTCCTGAATCCGCGCCGGAACATCGTCCTCGATCATCGTGAACGCCTTCCGCAACACCTTTTCGCCGAAATCCTTGTCGTTGGACACCAGTGCCGCGCCAATCTCCGCAAACGAGAGGCTGTCCTGCAAGTCAACCTCCGCAGCCGAAAGATGAAACTTCCGTTGCAGCCTGTCGCGCATCGACCGGACGATCTGCCTCTTGTCCTTGAGACTCCCAACACTGGAAAGCGCAAGAAGCACCTTCATCATTGATACAATCATATACCCAAACGTATCATAGAGAAAAAAACGAACAGTGCATAGTGAGGGAAGCATGGCCTCCCACGGGGGATGGATAATAGAGGGAATTGGAGGCTGCGCGTTTCATTACGCAAATGGGACAAATTTTATGGTGATAGTCGGAAAAAGACTTGACAAAGTGTATGGCCTGAGATTAAAATAAAAAGCGAGGGGTATACACATGGAAAACAAACTCAAAAATTTGCTTGATTTGGCAAAGTCG
>JAIRNN010000214.1 GCA_031257995.1 Spirochaetaceae bacterium
CGGGCCCTTTTCCGAGTGTTTCCGCGCCTTCCGCGGTTAAGCGCGCGTGAGGCGGGGCGTCCCGCCGAGGGGATGCCGGCGGTCCGGGCAGAGTGAAAGTGAGATGAAGGCAGTGACAGCGCCGTGATTTGTGAGACAAAGAGGGTAACCCCGGAGGCGGTTGCAGCGTGAGAAACTTCGCTGGGCCGGGGCCGCTAAACGCGGGGAAAGTTTACCGCTTTTCCGGTGTTTAGCCCTCTTTTTATACATGGGCGAAAGCCCGGGCTGTCCCGCAGGGGAGGGCTTATTTTATTTGAAGGGGGACTTTTCTATGCAAACAAGAAAGTTCTTTTTAATCGGAGTGACCGTTCTGTTGGGCGCGTCATTGTTCTTAACCGGTTGCGATAACCCGACAGCGGGCGACGCAGGCGCGGCGGGCAAGAACGTCGGATTTGCCAGCGGCGCGAGCGTCACTGACACCAATCTTGCGGCCCTGTTCAAGGCGGCGGGCATCGTTACCTTGGGCGGCTCGGTAACCAGCGTTGCCGGCATCGTGCCCGCAGGCAAGAAACTTGCCGTGTCGAGAGCTGATGGAACGGCGGTTGGCGGCGGGCTTGAGGTCGAGGCCGGAGGCTCGGTCGAGGTGTACGAGGGCGCGGTACTGATTGCGGGCGGCGATACGGGGGGTTACATCAAAGGCGCGGCCGGCTCGGTGTACGGCGACGGCGCGGTTGTGCCGCCCTATGTACAGGGCACGGCGCCCACCGGGTATCTCGTCTACAACAACAGCACCGCCGTGAACAAGGCGGCCGGGGCTGCCGCGCTGATTCCGGCTCTTGTCGCGGCTATTCTGGATGCCGCCAGCCCGCTCACGGTGTATAACCTCACCGGTATTACCGCCGAGGCGATTCCGGCGGGCAAAACACTGAACCTTCTCGGTGCCGGCAACACGGTGACGGCCAGCTTGGACCTTGCATCGTCCGGGGCGCTTGTCGTGAAGAAGGGGGCAAAGCTGGCAGCAACCGGCGCGGTCGCGCTTACCGGCAACGCGACGGCGGGGATCACCATTGACGGCGCGCTTGATCTTGCCAGCGACGCCGGCGCAACTACCAACACGGCCTCCTACACTCTTGTTAAGGCGGGTGGCGGAGCCAAAGTCTTGCTGAACGCCGCCGCCGGCAAGATCACCATCCCGGCGGACACCGGTACGTCCGGCGGGGCCAGCCTTGCGGTGACCCAGTATGCCGGGATAACCTTGGGCGCGGCCGGTTCCATCGAGCTGGGCCGCGAGGCAAGCGGCAACGGCGCAGGCAAGCTGGCACTGGCCGCCGGCGCCACTGTCGGCGTTTTTGACGATCAGGTCAATAGCAAACTACCTGCAGCCGCAAACGTGGCCGGTAGCGATGACACGGCGTCTGCGGAAGTGGACTGGGCCAGCGCGAACGCCAGCGGGGTCCTTACTGTCAAAACAATAAGTGTCTACGGTACAAAGGGAGCAGAAGGCTACGCTGTTATAAACAAAGCCACTGCGCTTAGTTCCTAACCGGAATGTGTCCCCGGCGCACATCGCAGCCGGGTAAGGTGTTCCCTTAGGGAACATTGGCGGGGACAGGCCCCGTCCCCGCCTAACATGAGAGCCTGTTTCAAAACCTCAAACTTTTCACTTTTTTTCATCTTTTAGCGTCAAAATAAAGCAACCAGGCTCACAACCGCATATATACACGGAGGCATTGTATATGTGGCAAGAAAGAGAATTGGCAGAACATGTCTGGTACCGGGCGCAAACATCGGTTAATATCAGCAAGCCCTGTTCCGGCTGACGGAGGCCAAAGCGCTTTTCCTCGGCGTACTCGGCGAGACGGAAAGGCGCTGCGGTTTCGGGATGCGCGGGCTTGTCATTGAGGAAGGGAGCGTGTCGTTCTCCATTAAGCCTGGCTACGGGCTTAAGCTGCCGAAGATAATGCAGTGGTTGAAACAAACGTTCTCTGTCCGGCTTAACGTGCTGGCGGGAAGGCGGGGGCACGTTTTGGGGGAACGGTACTGGTCGGAGATACTGGCGGGGGAGCCGCCGGAGTGGGCGGAAGCGTTTGCGGCGGCCGCGCCGGCAGAGGGGATACTGACGTACAAGCTGAGTTGGGGCAGCCCCCGGACGAACGGGAAGGCCAAAGGCAACCGTCTTTCGCTGGAGATCACCCCAAACCCGCGTCTCCGCCCGGATAACCGCCCGCTTTACGGCTAAAAGGGGATTCCGGCAAGCCTCAAGCGTCCCGGCCGCGGATGGCCGCAGGAGAGGTCTGCCCCTTCCCCCGAAGGGGGAAGGGGAAATTGATAATTGAAAATGGCCGGGGATAAGGCCGGGGGCGTTACGAGGGCTGCCCGAGGCCCTGTTGCATTTATTTACGGTGTAACATTCTTGGGGCGCGTTGCGGAAATGCCAAAACGCGCTCAACGTTTCGCGCGCGGCATTGGGTTCCTTCGCGGTTAAATTTTCTTGAAGGTTCGCTGTAAATATGGTTGTTCTAAGATTCGCTTGGGGTTTTGAAACGGGATCAAATCCCTGAATGCCCCGAAGGGCTATTTTATAAGGTATGTGGTATACTAAACATACAATGACCGAGGCATTTTCGACAGTTACTTATAAACAGAACGCTGTTATTTTTCATGACAGCGATGCCGCTGATTGCTTATGTTATCAAGAAAGGAGCGGTAACTATCCATCGCCTCGCGAAGACACTGGATAATGCGGAGACTGACAACCTTGGGCCGGGCGATCTATTTGGCATTGAGGCGGTAATGGCTTCGCGTCTTCACTTTGATAACGCGACCGCAAAGACCGACTGTGTGCTGGTAGCGATTAAGCAGGATCAATTTAAACAGTTCCCTTAGTATAATCAACCTGCTAGTTGGGGGAAGTCTCCCCCTCGCTCCGGTCTTGCGTCCTCCGCTACCCCCTCTGCGGGGGTTCCATCCCCGCAACGCCCCCGCATTTATCACGGTTACGCAGATGGCGCCATATACGGTTACCCGCGATAAATCCATGTTCATATAAAGAAATCACAAAAACTTTTTCTTGACTAAACTTTTTTTTATTGTCATACTTAACTATAATTCAATATTGCAATTATTTTCATAGAAGTGCATTGAAAATTACAAGGTAACCATTCCGTGGGCAGATTTTACCGGCGATGATTTTATTCGAAAGTATCCCAAAGGATCGGTGATCTGTATGGAAGGCGAAAGCTCATCGGAGATATTTATCATTCAGAAAGGCCGCGTTAAAATTACCAAGATTGTCGACGACAAGGAGATCCAGCTTTTCCTGTCCGGAGTGGGGATGCTAAACCGACTGTCGTGAAACTGATACGTGAAGATATACTCGCGTTTGCCGATAATAAAATTGTGGTGAAAAACAAACTTGAGCTTATGCGCCGCATCAAACTCCACTGGACGTTGCGTCCGCTTAAGTGAGCGTGTTCTAAAACACCACCGCGATAACTATGAAAAAGATAACGTTATTACTATGCTTGTTCGCAGTGCCGGGAATTTTCGCGCAAACCGGCGATCCGGCGGATCCGTCAGACGGCTTGCCGCGAGGCTATCGTACCATTAGCCTCGGCATAGGAATCGAGGAGCTGAAAGAGGCTCTCCGCCGGGACACGGAAGCCTACCTGTTCCGCGAAGACCGCGATGTGTACCATGTCCCCCTCCGTGATGAAAACTATGTGGAAACGACCGGCCGGGGTTTTATCAAACGGGGATTTTTCCAATTGAAAGATTCAAGCCTTTTCGTCATCTCCCTTGAACTCAATCCCGACCGCATAGACTACTACTCCGTGTTTACCGCGTTTCGCGACCGCTATGGCGAACCGGAGTCCATTGATCCGCAAAAAGCGACGTGGGCATCCGAAGCGGTACGCGTCTCCATCGAACGGCCGCTCACGGTGAAATACATTGACCGCGCCGTGTTTGACGCTATCAACGCCGAGGCCGGAATATCGGACGAAACGGTACTCCGGGACAATTTTTTGCGCGATTTTTGATCGTGTCTATTTGATCGTATCTTAATTAGGAGAAACCTCGAACTGCACGTTTTTTTTCGCTTGCCCTGAATGTGGGCAGACCTCTCCTCTGGCCGTCTTTGGCCGGGACGCTTGAGGCTGGCTGTAACCCCTTTTGGCCGTAAAGTGGGCCGTTATCCGGACGGGGACGCGTGTTTGGCGGCGTTGTGGGCCGAAAACCGGGTCGTTATCGTCATCCCGGGCGACCTAAAGCTGTCCCAACTCAAGATGTATGCCATCGCCCCCGCTACCGGCGTGTTGGCCGACTTGTCTATTGTCCCCCAGTCAACCTCTTCCGCATCCTCCGGCGGCTCCCCGTCCAAGATCTCCGACTCATACCGTTCACCCCAAAGATGCCCCTTCCTCCCAGTGAGGATATTGAACCGTAAAGAAAACGTTTGTTTCAACAGCTGCATTATCAGCGGCAACATAAAGCCGTCGTCGGGCTTGATGTAAAACGTGAGCCGCGCCCCCTCAAGCCTGAGCCCGCGCATCTCAAAGGGATAACGCTTCCTAATCTCGCGGAGGACGCGGTGGAGCAGTACTTTCGTCCACGGCAACCGGAACAGCGGCTCTCCGATATTGACCTCTGTCTCCACTTTGTACCAGACATTCTGTTGTAACTTTCTTGGTGTATTCATATACAATTCTCCTTACTGTATATATGGCGTTGAGTGGCGGTTTTGCTTTAATTTGAGTGAGAAAAATCGTGAAAAAAGATGAAAAAATCACGTTTAATTGCAGATGACATAGATACACGCAGATTTCTCACACCACGCCCTGAACCGGTCCCCCGGGAGCAGACAAAGAGTTAAGCCGCAATGAAACTGGTAAGGAGAGGCATTATGGCAAGACGGCAGAAATACCCGAAAGAGTACAAAGAAGCGGCGGCCCTGAGCAGACGGGAAGCGCGGAAGGCGGGACAGGGCGGGCTGGAGGCGTTCCCCGGTCTGGGGAACCCCGTGACGCGGAGGCGGCGCGGCTGAGGAGACGGGCGGCGGATCTGGAGGAGGCGGATGAGATCCTAAAAAAAGCGGCGGACATCTTCGCGAAGAGCAGCCCCCGGCAACGACGTATAAGTTTATGAGGGAAGCATAAAGACCGGCACGCCGTTAGCGGGACGGCCGGATTATGAGGGGCAAGCCGGAGCGGGTATTGCCGGCGGGAGCGGCCTGAGGGAACCGGAAACCCCGTCCCGTCCCGCTCTTTCATTCCGGCCGGGGGGCACGGTATTGCCCAGCCCTGTTTTGGGAAACCTTGAAGGGCGGCGCCCTCAGACGCGGCAGAGCGTGAGCCGGAAGGGAAACTGCCGGGACAACGCGCGCGGAGAGTTTTTTCAAGACGCTGAAACGGGAACTGGAAACCCTGGACGGCAGGCAGGGCGTGGCGGCGGTCGGGCTTCGGTGTTTTATTACATCGAGGCATACCGCAACCGGATACGTTGTCATTTGGCGCCTGACTGTCTGGCACCGGTAATGGTAACTTTGAAAAAACTGGCTTAGCCTGTTGTCCACCTGCCGGGGCCGGTCCAAATCACTCGTTCGTGCCTGTTCGTGTGGTTCATGGTTAAATGGGATAAAGGCGGGGGTCTTAGGGGTGGAACCCCTAGGAGAGGGGGTAGCGGAGGGCGAAGACCGGAGCGAGGGGGAGACTTCCCCCATCCAATGCATTTTTCATTCTCCACTTTCCATTTTCAATTTCCCGCAGGGGAAACCGCCGCCCATACCCGTAGAAGGCGCGCGGCCCAGAGGACGGCCAAGAGACGGAAACTGTTCTGCTGGATGAGGGTCTTGTCCATTATCGCGCCGGTTAGCATGAGCTTGAGGGATTCGTCGGCGACTGTCGAGGGGATCGAGAGTATCCAGCGGGCAAACGGGCCGCCGTCGTGTTTGTCAACAAACGCCGCAACCGCTCCTTGGAGGAGACCCGCCTGAATGTCCCGCAGATTACGGCTTTCCTTTTTGCGCGCGCCGCCGTAGAGGGAACGATAGTGCTCGTAGGCGGACTCCGCCGTGTCTTTTGCCAGCGCCGCGCATGATGCCGGGTCTTCCTGACAACTCACGAGCAGTTTGTAATACTGATCGCCAATCTTGAGGATCGACGCGAGGGACAGAGCCGCTTCGTCTTTGACGTGGGAGGCGGTCTCCCGTTCAAGCATACTGTCGACGAGGATCGGGATAGCGCTTTGTTCTCCGGCAATCGACAGTGCGCCAAAGCCCATAATTTTCAGCCGGGGATTGTAGGTTTCGCGGATGATCCGCTCAATCTGGGGATAGCTTGTCTTGTCGCCAAGCCGGGCAAGGGCGATCATCGCCTCACCGGTGAGCATATAGTCGTCGGAGAGCAACGCCTCCCGCAACTTATTCCGGCTTGCGAAAACCTGATGCTTGCCGAGTACGCGGGCGGACAGGTAAGCGGTCGTGTGAGGATTGCGCTGGAGGTCGTCAAGGAGGATTTTGACCGATTCGTTGTCGAGACCGGGAGCCGCGATGAGCGCGTTCAACGCCTCTATCCGCACGGCAAAACTCGGCGAGCGGAGCCGGTCGAGTATTGCCCTTACCGCAAACGAGGACGCGGTTCCAGAAAGTTCCTCCAGCACTTCCCCTTCTTCCCCGGCATCCCGGCTCTTCTCCAGCTTGTCTATCAACATGATCGCGCGGAGATCGCGGGGCGAGAATAGGAGACTGATAGCTGAAGTGAGCGGAATCGCCCCCAGCGAGAGGAGGCGGCGTTGCAGCCCCAGCACGAGGATCAGTACGGCGATCATCACCGCGAAAAGGATGCGGAAAGAAGCAAAGTAGGAGAGACCCACAGCATGAAGAATGTCGAGCAACACTCCGGCGGCAAATGTCCCGCCCGCTCCTGCGACCGCGTAGACGAAAAAGTACACGATGCCCATATCAAGCATCGACTTTCGGGGAACGAGGCCGAGGAAGTAGGTCTGCCCCACACCTTCCGCGCCGAGGAACGCGAAGTTGGCAATAAAGAAAAATCCGGAAAGATAGAGAATAACGGAGGGAATCACCGCCCCGTTTACGCCACTCATACCAGCGGCATTGCCTATGCTCCCGGTATCCGGCGCGGGAAAAAAGA
Source organism: Spirochaetaceae bacterium (assembly GCA_031257995.1). Lineage (GTDB taxonomy): Bacteria > Spirochaetota > Spirochaetia > Treponematales > Breznakiellaceae > JAIRNN01. The sequence goes on from JAIRNN010000214.1 coordinate 7,131, forward strand.
GGGCGGGAAGGATGCTGATCACGCCGAATACCACGCACAGGATGTAGATCGGCTTCGCGCCCACCCGGTCGATGAGGAACTTCACGAGCAACCCGATCACCAGAGACCCCAGACAGCCAAAAACCGTGTAGAGCGTTACCATGCCGTCGCCCTGCAAGTAGACCTCACGCGCATAGACGAGGATAAACGTCCGCACAACGCCCGACACCATGACGACGAGGAACATGATGAGAATGAAGAACCGGAGCGAGACCTCGGCAAGCGATTCCTTGAGAACGGCGAAAAAGTCCGAATCCACCGCCTTTTCGGAAGCATCCGGTTCCGGCAGCCGGGAGAGAAACACCACGCTGATAAGGCCAATGACTATCCCTGCTCCCATAATGATACTGTAGACGAAAAGCGGCGCGTCACTGCCCAAGAACAGGGCCAACGCAAAGGTGGCGATCATCCCCACGCCGTTGTTGATCACCTGAATCAGCGTCATATAACTGCCCCGGTCGGCGCCCTGCGCGAGAAAAGACAGCACCGGGTTGTTCCCCACCATGCCGATCCCCCGCGACAGATGAAACAGCGTTACCCCGATCAGCATCAGCGTGATAGCGATGTCGTTCCGCCCCATCGCCGAAAAATGCGGCGCGAAAAGCAGCGGCGTCATCGCCACCGACCGGAACAGCCACGTTACCGTATATATCCTGATGATAGGCGCCCGCCGTGCCAGAATACGCCCCAAAAAAAGACAGACCTGCGCCAGATAGTTGATCGCCGTGAGCAACCCGATAAGCGTCGAGGATGCCTCAAGCCGCAACGCGAACAGCGTTATGATATTGCCCGCAAGGAACGTCCAACAAACCGTGTTGAGCGCGTTAAAGATGTTGTAGAGCGTACGCGCCTTTTGCAGGCGGTACGGCGAAATCGTGAAAGGCATATGATTGCCCTCCATAATACGCTATTTCGCGCGTTGTGTCAGCTAGTTAGGCGTGTAGGGTTAAGTGGGAATAAATGGATTTGGGGATGGAGAAAGGGAAGTCTCCCCCTGTCAACAAGTTAACAGGATGGTATAATCCCCCAGTCAACAGTTTGATTTGTGATTGTGATGAAAACGCGGTTTTTTCAGATATTCTTTTCTTGTCACTCCGCGGTTCGGCCGTACCGGTACTGTCCGCCGCCGTATCTCCATTACCGGTTCCCG
>JAIRNN010000031.1 GCA_031257995.1 Spirochaetaceae bacterium
CCACGCCTGCCCGGCAACATTCGTGGCGCTGGCCGCAATTCCCGAAAGGTCGATGCCGTCAAGGTAGTCGCCGATCTGGAGTTTCGAGAAATCGGGCGTTCCCGCGCCGTTGCAGAGCGCCCGCAATGCCGACATCGCCTGGGCTATGTTTGATACTCCCAGCACGGTCAAGATGTCGCGGCCATTTCCATGGATATAGCCGGACAGCCTTGCGTTATTGAGAAAACTTGCGCGGTTTGCCAAGTGCCGGAGCGGGACATTGTCAATCCCGTCAGCGCCGCCCTGGGGGCCGTCCTCGACTTCCAACTGGTAGACCCCCGGCTCCCATAATCCTGATTCAGTTAATACCGCCATTTACTTCCCCCTCTTAAAAAATGATTATCCATTCGCCTTCGATGGATATGTCCGATTCCTTGTAAATCGGGTTTGCCCTGATGCGCCGGGCGAAAAGCGTTCCGTCTGCGGTCAAGAGGCCGAACTCCCTGATCGCCATGCCGTTGGCTTCCGACACGAGGAGTTTCCAGTTGACCTGCACCTGCCCGTCGGCGGGATAGGCGAAGCCGGCAACCTCTTTCGTGAATGCCCCGGTGATTTCCATATCGGCCACCGTAGGGGCGGCGCCGTTGGTGCCGACAGAAATTCTATTGACACTCCTTTGCGCGACATCCCCGGCGATTAGGCGCGCCATCTGGAGGCGCGCGCCGTTCACGATGAGGTTTGGCTCCTCAGCCCGCTCAACCGGAACGCCGTTTTTGAAAACCGTGTAGCGGAGCGTCCCCTTAAGCGGTGTATTCTCTACAAACCGGTTTTCGCTTTTTTTCTGCTCTTCCATAATTTACCTCCTATGGAAAATTGACATTACAACGGCAACAACATCATGCTGTCGCGCAATATTGAACCGTCCCTTAAAAACTCGCCGTTGCGGTAGCGGTGTTTCCGCATACCGGCGGCAAATCCATCTTCTATCTCCGCCTCTTCCTGAAAGGAGGCGGTCGCATATTTGAAAATACACACGTCAATAATGTAATTGCTCCGGCGTGTCGCGCCGCCTCTGGGAAGAGCGCCGTCCCGCTTTCTTACATTCTTGAAAAGGTCATCGGAATTGTTTTTATAGGCCGTTTGAAAGGCGGCGTCCTGAACTTCTTCAATTTCCTTTTCAACAGGGAGTTTGACCGCCGCGACGCCGTTTTCATAAATGCCGGAACTGCCGAAACCTGACCTTGAATCCTTGCCGTCCCGCTTGGCCATGCCGTTCCTGAACATCCGGTATTGAGCGGCTTCTTTTACGGCGGTAGTTTTACAGTTCATTCCCGCCGTGTCCAGCAGGCTCGCCCTTTGCAGGAGGCCGTCTCTTTTATATGTTCCGTTCCGCGTAACGCTGTTGACGTATTCTTCAGCGGAATCGTTAGTAATAAGACTCCGGGAAATCTCGTCCACGGTTATAGTTTCAGTAAGTGGCGTTAAGGTGTATTCCGATCCTGCCCTCTCACAGATGCTTTCTTTGCCCATGCCGGAACGGTCTTCGCTTCCGTCTCTTTTTAACGCGCCGTCCCGCCATATTCTGCGCCGGGCCGTGTCAGCTTCATGCTTTGTATAAGACAATGCCGGCTCGTCAAGGATGTTTGCCCGCTGAAGCATTCCGTTGCGCGGTCTTGAACCGTCTCTTGCTATGCTGTTGACGTGCGTGTCGCTCATCGGCTTTTTAACAACAGCCGGGTAGCGGTCGCTTGTGGGAAGCGTTTCTGTTTCCGTGTTAAAGAGATCAAAGGGCGGCATTGTTTCAAAAGCCGTATGCCAACCCCGGGGGTATACGCCGTCCCGGAGGCGCGTTCCGTCCCTTGGCGGAGAACCCAGTTGAATGTCAGCCAGGGGCTTTTTCACTGTTGCTATGAACACATCACGATAGCCGCTTCCCCTGTCAAGCGGAAGCCGCAGTATGTCCGTGCCGGGGAAAGTGTACTCGCCCGACCTTCCATACCCGCCGTTCCGTTTGAAATAACCGTTCCGCAGGACTCTTATTCTTTTGTCGAAAATTGCTTTGCCGTCCCGGAGTATCCTGCCGTCCCGCAAAATCTTTTCTTCAAAGAAATCGATGTCCTGCCGTTCATAGCTATACAACGCGCTGTCGGCAAGAATAACATCATCAATATAGTGAAACCATTCCGAAAGCTCGGTGTAGATGTTCGGGTTTAAGAGGCTGTCGAGTAATTCCAGGGCCCAGTCCCGCTCGTCATCGGTGAGGTCGGTAACCTTTAAATGGATATTCAGGAATTCTTCAACGATTTTATAGCGGGCGGCAAAACGTTCTTCCAACTGTCCCATGATATATTGCCGTTCCCCCGCTTTCATCAAAAAGAAACTGGCGGCCGCCACGCGTTCCCGGTACTCGGTTTCGGTGTCGTGCAGGAGATGGGGAATTAAAAGCGCGGCCCCGTGATCCTGTAGTTTTTTTGAATCGGCAAGATAAGGGAAATGGGCGTTGAAAGCCGTGAGCGCGTCCTTTTTTACCATGAGGGCAATGTCCCTGATGGCGAGGAATAAGGCCCTGCGGTTTTTTTTGAGAATGCCGGGCGGGTTTATGGTCTTTTCAACCAGGTCTTTTATTTCGTCCATTACCCAACCTTGCTCGCGTCAATTGTTGCGATGATGACGGCGGCTTCCCCGGCCTGCACGTCCCGGCTGGGGGATACAATTTCAACCGTGGCCAATCCAAGCGGCTCGTACAACGCGTATAAATCTTTAAGGGCAAATCTGCCGCCGATGCCCAAATCATGGACATAGCCCTCGGCGATGAGGGCTATGTCAGCCTCGTCCGCTTCCCCGCTAAACTCAATAACAATAGCTATATTCGTTACGGCAGGGGCTTTGACCTGCACGTCAAAGCCCATGAGTTCATGGTCGTAGAGGGCCGCTTCGACACCGGCAAGGAGTTCCGGTGTCGGAAGCCCGGTAACGGAGGCAATAATAACATCCGTGCTTCCTGGTCCTCTTGGCGTTCTTATTATTTTTGCCGCCCGTACTCCCGCCACGGTTTCGGCGTAGAATTTATAGGTTTCTTTGGTGTCCCCCAGGGTCTGGCTTCTCCAGCGGTTTTTAACGCGTTCCCGGTAGCTGTCGTCTTCTTCCGTATTTTCCCCTAATGTCGACTGCCAATTTTCGGGAACGGTCACGGAGTTTAATCCGTTGACAACGCGGGTGATGCGGAGCGGCATCCCGGAACCGATGTTGTAATCGCTGCCGGAGAATTCCGCCTCGACAGGAATGGCGAAATCGCTGTCCGCGGTAAAGGCGGTTTTTGCCGTTACCTTATAACGCAGTTCCGTTCCGTCAAGGACAATCCAGCTTCCGGAGGGAACATTGCCTTCGCCGTAGGAATGCCCGGTGAAACTCCCCGCCGCCTTGTTATCGCTTTTCCTTACTACGCCCAGGGCAAGGCCCCAAAACGAAAGGAATACGCCGGTCGCGCCGTCAAGGGTGGCGTTGGCATAGATGGGATTGATCGCGGTCTTGTATATGAAAAACACCACACCGGCCAATACTTCAATAAAACCGCGCAAAACCCCTGTGCTTTTGAAGTTGGTAAGGCCTGTATTGGTTTTTGCGAGCGACACTATATCGTCCCTTATTACGTTGTCGGTTTTATCAATCCACGTCTCTTGCATTATTCTCTTGTCCCCTTATTCAAATCATATTCCAGCGCCTCCGGTTTGATTGCGCCCATCGGCATAAACTCCAGACGGTACTTGTGCGTCCCGGTCTCTCTGGCTTTTACGCTGTCCGGGTCTACCCGCGCGTCCGCAATTGCCGCCCGTTCCAGTTCGGCAATTACCGTTGCCGCGTCCACGGTGTTGTCGTTAAGAAAAAGGAGCATGGAGCTTCCGGCTTCCTTGTCCCAAGACAACGCGCCGGGCGTTGTCTTGAGCGTCTGGTCTATGTCCTGGGCGACCACGCGCGGCCCCGATACGAGTGCAATATCGCCGTCAGGGGTGAATACAATGTCGTCATCCTCCAGCAGAAAATCGGTTCCGTAATCCATTACGCTATTGCCCCCGCGCCGGTTCCGGTAAGCGGCGCTTGCAGGGTTACATTCACCGATCCGGCTTTCAGATACGCGTCAAGGGCCGCCTCCAGTTGCGCGGCAAAATAATCGTCGCCGCCCTCCGACATGGCATTCATCGCCGCAAAACAGGCTTTAAGCGTTGTTTCAATTACGGCTTTAGCCCCGGCGAATTTTCCCTTGCCGCTTCCCGCAAACGGAGAAGACACTCCTGCCGGAGTAGTTACCGTTCCTGTCGTGTTGATGGAAACCGTATCGCTTGCCGTACACGCGGCGTTTATATCGGTTGCGATATGCGCCGCTAAATCGTCATTGCCGTAGGCCGCCTCGAATGTCGTTTGTAAGGCGCTGCCTAAATCGTTGTTGTTGATCGTCATGGTTCCGG
>JAIRNN010000320.1 GCA_031257995.1 Spirochaetaceae bacterium
TTGTGAGCCGAAAACCGGGTTGTTATTGTCATCCCGGGCGACCTAAGGCTGTCCCACATCAAGGTGTAGGCCGTCGCCCCCGCTATCGGCGTGTTTGCCGACTTGTCTATTGCCTCCCAGTCCGCCTCTTCCGCATCCTCAGGCGGCTCCCCCGTCCAGATCTCCGACTCATACCGCACCCCCCAAACGTGCCCCCTCCTTCCTACGATTATGTTGAACCGTAAAGAAAACGTTTGTTTCAGCAGCTGCATTATCAGCGGCAGCTTAAAGCCGTCTTCGGGCTTAATGTAGAATGTGAGCCGCGCCCCCTCAAGCCGGAATCCGCGCATCTCGAAGGGATAACACTTCTTGATCTCTCGGAGCACACGGTGGAGGAGCGCTTTCGTCTCCGGCAACCGGAACAAGGGCTCTTCGATATTAACCGCCGTCCGCGCCTCATACCATACATTTTCCGCCAGATCTCTTTCTTTTCGCATATATTATAACCTCGTACATATATATATGCGGTTGGCAGCCGTATTTCTTTAATCCGGCGCGAAAAAAGAGCAAAAAAGTGAAAAAATCGTGGTTTTGAAACAGGCTCCACTAGAAAAAAAACAACATTTGGTGTAGCATGCTGAAACTGTATCCAAAGACAGAACAGGAGGAAACAATGTTTGCAAGTCATATTTCGCTTGCGGAAAAGTACGACTATTTGGCGCCAAAATTCAGGCAGGCATATGAGTTTCTGCGGCGCGGAGATTTGGCGGATCTGTCGGCGCGGGTAACCAAACTTGCGGAGGACATAACCGTCCAACTGAAAGAATACGATACCAAGCCGCCTGAAGACGTCCGGTTTGAAACCCACGACAAGATGTTTGACATTCAGTTCATGGTTTCGGGAGAGGAATTGTTCGGCCTTGTGCCGAGGGACGGTCTGAAAGAAACGGCCCCCTATGACGCGGAAAAGGACATTACCTTTTACCAAGACCCGCCGCGTTACGGTTCGGTGTTGCTTAAGGCGGGCGATTTTATCGTGGTGTCTCCGGACGACGCCCACAAACCGGCCTGTATGACAGAAAAACCCGCGCCGGTAAAAAAGATCGTTGTCAAAGTACGCGTATAGACAAGGAACCGGCAATATATCCCTGCCCGTTCCGCTATCTATTCGTCGGCGCATCCTTCGTTTGCAAGGAACGGTGCCTGAGATGAGCTTCCACTTTTGGGCTCTGTGCTTTCCCGGTTAATGATGCCCTGAAGAATATTTTCTTCATTCTTCGTCGGCGTTGCTTTGTATTTTGGCGGTGATCTACAAAGTATGATAAGGGGATAGAGACAGGGAGGACACAAAGAAATACCATGAGATTATGCAAACCCATAGAAATTAAGCGTCCCCATTGCCATAGTCCCAACAGAACACGTAACGGGAAAAATACAATGGTAAACATCGGATTTTAATCCCTATAGGGTTAATTCCCCGCCCTTTAGGGCGTAAATCTGGGGGTGCGGGGGATTTGTTCCCCCGCATACGCAAAGATTTCAAGGAGAAATATTCAATACTCCGCCCTTCAGGGCGGGGATTATTTATTAAGAATATGTCAAGAGGCGGGATTAACCGATGATGCATGTTTGACAGAGAGACTGTATGATGGGTTTTAATCAAGGATCAGGCATCGTGCGCCGGGGACTGTTGTCGGGCCCGTCAACGGACAAGGCGGGATCGCCGGCCTCTGTTCGTGGATAAAATCGACATTTCCGAAAAAAAAGTTCAAAAAAACACCGTTTTTTGAGCAGGGTACTTGACACAAAAGTTAGTTTCATGTAACTATATGGACACTATCTAACACAAGGAGGCTCTTATATGAAGAGTATTCAGAAAAAAGCGGCGCTGCTCGTGATTTTTGCGATGACAGCGGTAAGTTTTGTAAACGCGCAGGAGGCCGAAGGCATTGGGCTGACGGCCGGCGTTGAGGCCGGGTCTTTCGATCTTGGAGAGGAATCGAAGTTTGGTGTTATACCGAATGTGGTCTATGAGAATTCCTTCGGCGCGCTTGACGTATTTGCCAAAATTGACTACAAGGCGGTTTTTTCCGATCCGTCGATGCAAGAGTTGTATATCGAAGAGAAAATCGGTTACAACCTCGGCGTTATTGAGGGTGGTACATTGTCCATTATCCTCAACAACAACAACACGATCCGGATCAAGCCGGAACTTGAAGAGGGGGAAACCTATGAGGGAACCTTTGAACCGGCGGTGCAATGGACGCAGACGCTGGGTTTCGGTGATTTGGGGGCGAAGTTTGGACTGCCGGTTGGCTATCTGACCGGCGTTAAGGATGCGGATGCCGCTGTGGATTTTTACTTCACGCTTGGTTGGGAGTCGACCTTTGGGCTGGGTGTTGAATTTGGCCCCGATTTCTCCATTAAACCTGAATCGGATATGGCAGGCTGGCACGCTAAACTGGCTTATGACTACCAGGGCTTCGCCTATGGCGAAGTCGAACTGGAGACAGACAAGGAATTCAAGGGAGTTACGATAACTCCTGAACTTGGCGTGAACCTCAATGCCCTGAATATCTATGTCAAGGCGGAGATAGAGATAGTCCCGGAGGACGAAGATGCGGGTGTCGAAGGCGATACGTTATTCAGCCCGTTTGTTGGGGTAAAGTACACTTTCTAAGGTTGACGAGGAAAGAGCGGGTTTGGATTGTAATGCAAGCCCGCTTTTCCGCGATGAAGCGGTTTCAGTTATTTTTTTTACCCGGTGAGTTAGATACTGCTAATCTTGCCGGGTTGGCATGGTTTTGAGGAAAACCTCCTGCGCTCAGGATGGCGCCGGGGGGCGTTGCGGGGGGTTTCCCCCGCTGAGGGGGGTGCCGTAAGACTGTGCGGAGGGCGTGGTTGCAAAGCAAGCATCGGCCCGTAGCACAGGCTGGAGGCAGGGGGGAGACTTCCCCCTCCATGAAACGGATTGTGAGGTATGTGTGAATAAAGGAAGATTTGTGGGTTTGGCGGTTGTTCTCGCGGCGGTTCTGAGCGGAACGGTGTTTGCCGATGCGGGGTTCTGGGAAGACCGGGAACGGGAGATGCGGCTCGTGTTGAGCGACGCGTTCTACCGTTTTGTGGCGGCCGATGTTGCGGGGGCGCAGGCTCTCGTGGATAAGGCGTACGCCGAGCATTATCAAGGGGATTTTGAGCGGAACGTCCGGCAGGTGATTTCTGATGCGCGGGCGGAAAATATAGATGAGTGGTTTGCGTATGTCCGGGCTGCTTTGGGGGAAGGGAAGTCTCAGCAAGAGATACGGCAGGACTTTAACCAGCTTAACCTGTTGCTTTCGGTAACGGCGAGGCGGCTCGACGGGATAGAGGAACCGGTGGCGGCAACGCGGAGTTGGGCGAAGACGGCCGAGGAGATGGCTGCGGTGCTGGACAAGGCTGACGCGCTCTATCGTGCGGGGGATGCGGGGGGCGCGAAGGATCAGGTGGACGTGGTCTACTTTCAGTTCTACGAAAAAGTTGGGTTTGAACGGGTGACGATGAGCCGTATCTCCGGAGCGAGGGCGGCCCAAGTGGAATACCAGTTCAGCGCGATAAAGAAGGCGATAAATCAGGGGGCTTCGCAGGAGGAAGTGAAGGCGGGGCTCGACACGCTGGCAACGTGGCTGCGGGAGGATGCGGCCCAGCTTGACGGGCGGGAGGAGAACGCGGTCGTGGTGTTCATCGAATCCCTCCTTATTATCCTGCGGGAAGGCTTTGAGGCTATCCTCATCGTGGGGGCGATCATCGCCTACCTCGTGAAAAGCGGCAATAAAAACCGCACCCGTCCGGTGTACTGGGGGTCGGTCATTGCGGTAGGGGCGAGCGTCCTCATGGCGTGGATACTGAACCAGATTACCAGCGTTGCCGGGGGGCAGAATCAGGAGCTTGTCGAGGGCTTTACGATGCTGCTCGCGGTAGTCGTACTTTTCTATGTGAGCAACTGGATGGTAGGCAAGGCGGAGAGCGAAGCGTGGGCGGGCTACATCGAAAGCAAGGTCCAGAGTTCTATTGGACGCGGCTCGCTCTTTTCGCTTGCGTTTGCGGCCTTCCTCGCGGTGTTCCGGGAAGGCGCGGAGGTGATTCTCTTCTATCAGGCCCTGCTCGCCCAGACGGAGACTTTTGTCAATATGATTTGGCTCGGACTCGGTGTCGGTCTGGCGCTTTTGGTCATCGTCTACATCGTCATTCGGGCGCTGAGCTTCCGCCTTCCCTTGAAGCCGTTCTTTCTGGGGACGAGCGCGCTGCTCTTCCTTATGTCGGTAACGTTTCTGGGGAACGGGATCAAGGAGTTGCAGGAGGGTAACGCGATCGGCGTTACGCCGCTGCCTTTCTCAGGCTCTGTGGATATTCTGGGTATCTATCCCACGGCGGAGACGCTCTTTCCGCAGGTGATACTGCTCGGCGTAACGGCTGCCACATTCGTCATTCAGTTGCGAAAAAACAAAGCGCCGCCCCGCAGGGGCCTTCCTTGATTGCGGCGTGAGGGGCCCCGCAGGGGCTTTCCTTGGGGGCGGCGGGGGCTGTCCCTGTGGAGGGGGCTGTCCCCTGTGGCGGGGGCCTTCCTTGGGGACGGCGTGAGGGGAGATAGCGGCGGTTCCCCCTACGGGGGTGGGGAAATGACGAGCGGGGCGCGAACCGGTGAACCGTCATTATAACGTTGGACTACACGGTTTCGGGGCTTTAGCCTGGGGGCCGAAAAATTTTTTGAAGGAGGAAGTAATGAAAAAGATGGTATTACTTCTATTGGTTATGTCGGTATCCGGCGCTTTCGTGTTTGCGGGCGGCGGACAGCAGCAAGGGACTCGTCCGCAGAGCGCGGTAACGCCGGGCGAGGAGGCGGGATTCACGGAATACCCGATTGGGGACAACATCGAGCTTTTCCCGCTTAACGTGGCAGGGGTGTATTTCCAGCCGGTGGATATGGTTCCCGCATCGGCGGGGCTTGCGGCATCCCAGGCGGACATTCATATCGAGGCGGACATCGCCGCGCTTGAGGGAAACGACTTGGGCTATGGCGCGGGCGATTTTGTGCCCTACCTGACGGTGGACTACGAGATGTCGCAGGCGAACGGCTGGAAACAAACCGGCACGTTTATGCCGATGAGCGCGTCCGACGGCCCGCACTACGGCGCAAACGTGAAGCTGAACGGGATCGGCGAGTACAACGTCAAGTTCATCATCAAGAACCCGGAAGTGCAGGGCTATGTTCTCCACATCGACAGCGAGACCGGCGTTCCGGGCCGCTTCTGGGGACAGCCGCTCGTCGCGGAATGGACGTTCACCTACGCCGGTCCGGCATGGTAAGCGTGCCCGCCGCATAGCTTATGCGCCATACACGACCTGCTCTAGGGCGGCTGTGTATGGCGTTTTTGGTTTTACGGATTTGCGCGGGCCGCCGGGGCCCTTCTTGGGGGTGGTTGCCCCTCCTTCGGGAAAATGGATAATGGAAACAGGAAAATACGGATTGCCGGCGGCGGCGCGTTAATACGGCAAACCGCGTCCGGCGGCACGAGATTTATTTCAAGGGAGATATGGTTATGAAGAAGGTGTTGTTCGTCGCTGCCGTTATGCTGGCGGTTTGGCCCCTTTTTGCGGGAGGCCGAAAAGCCGACGCGCCCAAAGCGGCGGAGGCGGGAGAGACGGTTAAAACGGCGGAGATTGCCGAGGTAACGGTGTACGGCCTGAAAGGGCCGTCGGGAATCGGGATGGTAAAGATGTTTGAAGACGGCATCGACGCGCCCGGCTACAACGTAACGTTCCAGACGCTGGCCCAGGCCGACTTGATGGCCGCCCAGTTCATTTCAGGCGAGGCGAAAGTGGGCATCCTCCCGCCGAACGTTCCGGCGAAAATTGCCTCGACAGGGAAAAACCTCCAGATCGCGGCGGTTGTCGGGACGGGAATGCTCTCCCTCTTGACCGGCGATCCGGCGGTTACCAACATTGAAGACCTGCTCGGCAAACATATCGCCGTTGCGGGACAGGGCGCGGTGCCGGAGTTTGTCTTTCGCAAGATACTCGCCGCGCATGGCCTCTCGCCGGACACCGATGTAACGCTGGACTTTTCGCTTGCCTACCCGGAAATCGCGCAGTCCCTCATCGCGGGCCGTATCGAGACGGCGCTGCTCCCCGAACCGTTTGCCACGATGGCGCGGAACGGGCGGAGCGGGGATCCCCTGCGCGAACCCGCCGACATTCAGGCCGAGTGGGTCAAGGCGGGAGGCGAGGCGAATTATCCGATGACGGCCCTCGTGGTTGACGGAACGTTTGCCACAAACAACCCGGCGTTTATGAAGGCTCTGCTTGCCGCTTACCAGAAATCGCTCGAATGGGTGAGGGCAAACCCCGCCGAAGCGGGAACGCTTGCCGAAAAACACGAGTTGGGACTCCGGGCGCCGATAGTCGCCGCGTCTATCCCGCGCAGCAACTTCGTGTATGCGGGGGTCCCGGAAGCCCGCCCGTCCATTGAGGCTCTGTTCCGCGTGTTCCTCGAATACGCGCCCGCCTCAATCGGCGGCAAACTGCCCGGGCCCGCCTTTTACTACGGGCAATAGTCATACCGTTTGGCTAAAGCCGGGCTAAACCCTTGCTTTCGCCGCGCAAAACTGCGGTTTTAGCGGTTATTGCCTCAAAACGTGAGGTTTTAGAACAACCTCCGCTGGGTAAAGGGCATAGTATTTTTTGGTTTTATAGGATACTCTGTCAATGGTAAGGAGAATATTATGAATCGAATGATGACTACTGATGAAAAACTTGACCTTATTGTGAAAGGCAATGAGTACCTGAAAGCCGGTAACAAGGCGGAGGCTATGCGGATTATGAAACAGGTGCCCCTGGCGCCCCATCTTGCGAAAGCGGCGAAGGAATTTTGCGGCGCGGACTTTCTCATAAAGGGCGGGTATAACATGGCGGAAGCGGAGGCGGCTTTTGGACCAGACTGGCTTGCTGAATGATGTTTTTATCGGCGCAAATAATATAAATGAGGGCCGAAAAGGTTTCGCCCTGCCCGGCAAGGAACGGCAGGGGCGAATATCTTACGAAAGCGGCATTACCCTCGCCATGTCCGCTTTTCAGGAAACGTATGACAGCGCGGATCCGAAAATCATCATCCTTGCCGAGATGACTTTTTTGCTTCAAGAACTGCAATTTTGCGCGAAAGACGATGCCGATACGCGAAGCAGTTTGACTTACGCGATTCAGCGTTTTCGGGACGCGCTGCGGTCGCTTGAGGTGGTCGAGGATGCGGCGGGGTATCGATATGCCGAAAAGACGTACCCGACAGACCCGAAAAAGCGTGTTGGGGGGTTTCCGGCGGATGTGTTTCATCAAGCCTGCGGTTCTCATCAGACCCGGATCCGCTCTATTCTCCGTTCTCCCGGTATTGAGATGCTGGAAAAGGGCCTGCTCAGGCAGAGGGCGGCCAACATGAAGGCCGCGCGGGGCGCGTATAGGGAAAAGCAGAAAAGGGCGCTTTTGGGGGAAACAGGGTAACGGAACCCGGTCGTGTTTTGGAAACAGGTTTAGGCAGGTATGTTGCAGATTTTTATTCAGGTAGTGGAGTCCTCGTTGACGGCGGCGATTGTTGCCGGGCTTGTTTTGGGGGTTTGCGCGCGGGAGCATCTCGTGAAAAAGGAGAAGCGCGCGCTGGTTGCCGCCGTGATTGCCGGGGCGGTTGCGGCGCTCGTGATCACGGTGCTTCGCCGGACGACCGCATGGATCAACATGGGGTTTTGTTCCACGGTCGGCATGGTTATCGCGCTGGCGGCGAGCATCGTGTTTATGGCGGAAGCCGGACGGAAAACGAACAGGCGGCGCGTCTTTCTCGTAAGCGGGGCCTTGTTTGCCGCGGCGGCGCTGTTCTACACGCTGCCGCGCGTGTTTCTCATCCCCAGCGGTTTTCTCACCGCCGAGGAAAGCGCGGCGAGCACCGAGTTTCTTTTCAAATGCGCCGCGTATCTTGCCGGATTCGTTTTTGTGCTGTTGACCGGGGTTGCCGCCGGGAAAACGGCGGTTTCCCATTCGCCGCAAACGGGGGCCGGAAATGCCGGGCGCGTCCGGGCGGGTTTTGATGTTGTCAAGGCGTGGTGCGCGGCGGCGGTGGCGGTCGAGTTGTTCAACAACGCGGCACAGATGTTGCAGTTCTTATTCGCCCGCCGGATGATCCCGATGAACCGCAACGTGTTCATGTCTGTGGCGTTTCTGCGGAACAACAGCGTTATCTTTCTCTTTGCGGAAATCGCCGTGCTGTTCGTGTTCGCGGCTGCGCTGTTCATCCTCGCGTCTTTGGCAAAGCGTCCGGAGGGCAACCCGGCGGTCCGGCGGAAAGCTCAGGCGGCGTTTCGGAAAAAACGGCGGCGGTTCGCGCTCGTAACGGCGCTGGCCTGTTTTTCGCTGTTCTCCTTCACCGCGCTCAAAGCATGGACTAAGCGCGCCGTTACGCTGTCGCCGCCCGAACCCTATGTTCTTGAAAACGGGGAAATCTCCATCGGCCTCGATCAGGTGTCCGACGGCCATCTGCACCGTTTCGCGTGGACGGCGAGCGAGGGCATCGAAGTGCGCTTCATCGTGATCAAAAAGAACGAAACGTCTTTCGGTGTGGGCCTCGACGCCTGCGACATCTGCGGCGCGACCGGCTACTACGAGCGCAAAGACGAGGTGATCTGTATGCTCTGCGACGTGGTGATGAACAAAAACACGATTGGTTTCAAAGGAGGCTGCAACCCAGTGCCGCTCGCCTTCACGATCCGCGAAGGCAGCTTGGTGGTCCTCTGCGAAGATCTGGACAACGAGCGGAGCAGGTTTCAGTAATCCATCCCCGTGGTTAGCCGTAATTAATTGTGCGGGGCAGTTTCAGGCTTGCGTTTTTGACACTTTTTTTCAGGATGGACTTGAAACCGCTGCTCACGATGTCAAAGAGGGCGGCAAAGGTGGAGAACAGCATCTCTTTGGTTTCCTTGTCGTAGCGTTGAACGGCCTTGATGATGTTGGCCGCGCTTTTCAGCCAGTCGGCGGTGAGATCGTCGATTGAGGACACACCGGTTTCCTTGAAAATGGCAAAAAGCGCGTTGATGAAATGCCGTCTCCGCTTCTCGTCCATCCCGGCGAGCCAGCGCATCAGTGCCTTGTTGATGGAGCGGCTTTCAGCGGTGACGGAATCGAGGCGGCAAAAGTCGTCCCGCTTGACATTCCATGAAAAGGGATTGTGCTGGAGGATGCCTTTTTCGGTACTTTCCACGACGATGTAGTCGTCTTTGTGTTCGAATAACAGCCCGACAATCGAGGTTTGCGGGATAAACGTGATGATGCGGGACGTGATTTCGGCGTACCCAAGCGTGGCGGCGACGCTACCGGTTATCCCCGGCCCGTCGTTGTTGTAGATGTTATGTATCCGCTTCCGCACGCGCTTCGAACAAAATGAAGCCGCATAGACGGCGAGGTTGCCGCCTTTGGAATGACCGCCTGAGTTAAACGTTCCCCTGAAAAGACGAGCCGCCTTTTCCAGATAGTCGACGGCTTCATGTTGCGCGGGGATGGCCTCGGAGAAGATCATGTTGAAGTCCTCTTTCCAGCCGATGATGCTATCGTCCGTACCGCGAAACGCGACGTAGGGCTCCCCGGTCTCCGGAATAAACGTTATCGCGGAAAACTGCTTCTCGATCCTTTTGTCAAAATGGTTCACGTAGGCGCACAGTATTGTGTCCTCAAAGCGTGGCATATCTTTTATCACTTCGATCAACCGCCGCAGGTTCTCCTTAAAGATAAACGTCATGTTTAACCGCTTCCGCTTTGCCGCAAGTTCGCCGAGCAAGGCCGTCACGGCCTCCCGTATGGTGATCTTTTTACCGTCATCAATGCCGCCGACGATGCCCTCCCACGGGCAGTAGGAAAGGATTGAACACAGAATATTGTCCACTGCGTTAAAGGGGGCCGCCGAGAACCGCAAATCCCCCCGCCATGCAAGATAATCAAACAGGCTTGCCATACTCTACATACTGAACTTGTTTCAAAACACGAACGAATTTTGAAACAGCTTCTCCTATTTTATCGGGTTTCGCTATCTTTTCCAAGTTGTCTCAGAAGAGCCTTAGCAATTCCGATTTCGGAAAAATTTAGGATTTGATATAGTTTTAACAGTGATTTTATCAAGAAAAATACAAAGAGGGGGAAGTCTCCCCATATGCGTTTACTTTACAAAGCAGAGAAACTATGATAAACTGAAGAAATGAGAGGGAAGAAAGCAAGATTTAAGCGATTGCTGTCGGTTATGCCCGAAGGGT
>JAIRNN010000351.1 GCA_031257995.1 Spirochaetaceae bacterium
GATACGTTTTTCCAAGGATCCGCAAATGCATAAAATCGCTGTCGCTTTGGTGATTAACTTCTGGTTCTTTCACAGGATTATCGGTTAAGCAACATCTTTCGCCCACGACCGAAAAACGCTCATAATACGCATAGCTGCCACCGGCATAAACTTTCCCTGTGTTAAGCGGACCAAGCAGTTCCAGCAGCTTGTCAAGATTCCTTATGTTCCCTCGCCCCAAACCAAAAGGCAACAGCTTCACCGCCCTCGTGATCAACAGCCCGCCGCAGCCAGATTTGACGCTTCTTATCATGATAAAAACTCCGCATTCCGTCCGTTTCTACGCGAATCCTGATGTTTTTATGGGATTCGGGACAGCCTTTGTTCGCCTGTTCTGTCATTTCCTCTTTTTTTAATTCTTTTATAACGGTATCGGCGCTTGCGCCTAATTCCCGCGCTGCCGCCCGTATTCCGGCCCCGCCAGCCGCCCGTTTGATTATGGCTTTCTTTATATCGGGCTTACAGCCGTTACCGCCGTATTCCGCTTGAACCGCCATAGGCGCGGACGTCTTCACTTCCGCAAAACGGGCATTTTAATGCTGCTGCCGCCATAACTTCCCACTCATAACGTTTTCGGTATAGTATATCTGTATTTATAATAATAAGTCTAGAACATTACCGTATTTTCAGGCTGCTTCGCGGCGGCGCGGATGACGTGGCTCGCCAGTATACAGGCGGTAACCGAGCCGACACCGCCGGGGACAGGGCTAATGCCCGCCACGATGGGTTCGGCCTCGTCAAACTTCACGTCCCCGCAGACGCCTTTCCCGCCGTCGGGCTTGGGGTTCACGCCGACATCGACCACGTATTGGCCGGCACGAAAGTATTCTTTGCCGACACTGAGGGCGCGGCCTATCGCGACGATGACGATGTCGGCTTCCCGCACGGTTTGCGGCAGATTCCGCGTCTTCGAGTGGCAGATGGTAACGGTGGCGTTCTTTTCCAGCAGCAACAGCGCGGCCGGTTTCCCGATAACGGTGCTGCGGCCCAGTATCACGGCCTTCTTCCCGGCAACATCTATCTTGAAGTGGTCGAGAATCTGGATGCAGCTCTCGGCGGTACACGGCGCGTAGCCCTCGCCGGAACCGGAGTAGAGCCCGGCCATTGAGCCGTCCGTGATGCCGTCCACATCCTTCGCGGGGAGCAGGGCCCTCCGTACCACGTTGTCGTTGATGTGCGGAGGAAGCGGCCGGAACAAGAGAACGCCGTGAACGCTCTCGTCCTCGTTTACTTCCTTGATGACCTTGAGCAGGTCGTCCTGCGAGGCCGTTTCGGGAAGCGCGTAGTTTTTCACCGCCACGCCGGTATCGCCGCAGGCCTTGGCCGCGCTCTTCTCGTAGGAGAGGTCGGCGGGCTTCCCTCCCACGCGAACGATACCGAGGGTCGGAACAACGCCCTTCGCCTTCAGGTATTCAACCTGTTTCGCCATCGTCTCTTTCAAAGCGGCGGCGGCTTCTTTTCCGTTCAATAACATTTCAAGACTTCTATATTAGTTATTCTATGGTAAAAATAGGAGGGGGAAGTCTCCCCCTCGCTCCAGACGGCTCAAACCCTGCAAACCGTCGCAGACTGCGTCTGCTTATGGGTTTGCAGGGTTTGAGCCGTCTTCCGCTACCCCCTCTCCTAGGGGCCCGCCCCTAAGACCCCATCCCGTGTGCGGGGTTTTCAATGCCGCCGCCGTACTGTAGAATAGCAGAATAACGTCATTTGAAAACCGCGCGTTTCCGGAAGCAGCCCATAAATCGTGGTTTTTGCATCGCAAAATGGAGCAAAAACCTACAAGCGCAACAGGCTGCTCGTTATCAAATACCCCACCGCCGAGGGAGGCATAGCACCGCGACCCTTCGCTTACCGTTGCTTCCTTCCGGACCTGGCGGGGTTGGGCGGCAGCCGCGTGTATGTATCGGCGGTGAGGCATGAATAGTGTACCACAGAATCCAAATTGTCTCAAGTGTGTACATTTCAGGGTTACGTGGGATGCCGCGTTTCCCCGAGGTTGCAAAATGTTCGGCTTCAAAACGCGCGGGATGCCCTCGGCGGAAATACAGAAGTCTACCGGGAACCGTTGTCCTGCGTATAAGGAAAAAGTCCTTCGTACCTAGCCGCACGGCAATCACATTAACCGTAAACGACAAAGATCCACACAAACCACAGATTGGACAGATAGACGCAGATGAAGAGAGTCTACGGATTGACACGGATTGAGCGGTGTCCGGTATGAAAAATCCGCGCCCATCCGTCTCATCCGTGTCCGTCTGCGGCAAACTGTGATTTTTTCACGTTTTTTCAACTTTTTTCACGTTTTTTTGCGGTACCCGCTTGACAAAAATTTTCCGGTGTGGTAGTATAAGTACATGTCGTCCTTGAATATGTGGGCGAAATTGTTGTACAATGGGTAATAGTTGTCTATGAATAAATGGTTGTCCTTGATGGATTCATTCCTCGTATATTCCTCCGGTTTAAAAAGACCCCCCCCCCCTCAAACGGGGTTTTAGGGCCTTAAACACCCCCTATAGGCCCTGTTTAGGGCATTTTCACGGGATTTCCCCCTTTTTCAAGCTTCGTGCTTTTCGCGTTATCCGCGCACCCAAAACAGCGCTCATAAACTCAGGCGGCTTTCCTCCTCAAATCCGTAAAAGAAGAGCCGCCTGTGGATGGCCTTCCGTTTTCATCGGCCCGGTATTCTTATCCGGGTTGGGATCGCCGTTATTGAGCGTTGTTTCGGGTGCGCGGCATTTAGGGGGAGGGCTTGGGTCAGGCAGGAAGTGTGCTGCTGTTGGAGGGCAACGGGATGGGGTTTTAGGGGCGGAACCCGGGACCGCGTCCTTTGGAGAGGGGGTAGCGGAAGAATTGCGGAGGCCGTAAGGCCGGAGCAAGTCTGGAGCGAGGGGGAGACGGGGCCTGTTGCATTTATCTGGAGTGGAGCATTTTTTGGGCCCCACACCGTGCTGCAAAGGATGCCCAAAACGCGCTCAATGTTTCGCGCGCGGCATTGGGTGTCCCCCTTCTCCTCATGATTTGAAATAAAGAGGAACCCCGAAAACGGCCTCGTCCTAGGAAAACAGAGCCGTGATCGGGGTATAGAGACGAGGGAAAGGGTAACGCTTTTTCCGGGTCTTGTCCTCTTTTATAAATGGGCCGAAAGGCCCGGGCCGGCCCGTATGGGATTGGCTTATTTTATTTTTAAGGGGGACTTTTCTATGAAAAAGTTCTTTTTTGGCATGGCCGTTCTTTTGAGCGTGTCATTATTTTTAATCGGTTGCCCGACGGAGACCGAGGAGAAGATCGTTACGAATACGGTGTTGCTCCAGCCGGATAAAACGGTCACTACCAGCGGCGACAACGGTGCGGATCTCAAAACGGCTTTGGCGACAGAGGGGGTAAACATCGTCGCGTTTGCTCCAGCCTCCCCTGTTACGCTGAGTACCGCCCCGCTGGTGGTTCCCACAGGCAAGACCCTCCAGCTTCTTGGCGGTCTCACGACTGCCAGCAATGCCGGTGTCGTTGTTGAGGGTAAGGTGATTGTCGGGGCCGGCGGGGTACTGACGGCTACTGCGGCTGCCGCGAAAATTTCGGTGAAGTCGGGCGGCAGGATCGAGGTGCTGAAGGGCGGGATACTTTCCGTTGACGCGGCTGCCACGGTGTATGACGGGGTGACTGCTTCGGCTTCGGTGATTGGCAGTAGTGCGGTGATTAACGGCGGGACGCTGAAGTATACGGCAGCAACAGAGGTTGGGACGGTCCCCACCATCGCGGCGGTGCTGGCACTGGTGTCCAGCGGCGAGCTTGACCTTACCGGATTAACGCTGAGCAGTCTGAAACCCAGCGATCTAGCGGGGGTGACGGGTATCACCCCGTCAAAGCGGCTCAGGGCGCCGGCGGGTGCGAATGAATCTGCCGGGGCAACGCTTAGTATTCCGGCGGGCGCAATCATCACGATAGCGAGTACTGATACTTTGGCGGCGATAGCCGGGGCTATTTCGGTCGCGGGCGAGCTGGACATCGGCGCGAGTTCTACGCTTGCTGTAGCGGGATCGATTTCAACCTCCGGTACGGGAAAGGTGGTATCGACTACCACGACACCCGCCACGCTGGCAAACTTGCTGGGGAAGGCCGGAACCGCTCTCACCATTGAGCAGGGCGACGCGGTCACGTTAGCGGCGGCGACGGAAGTCAAAGCGGGCACTAAGCTTACCCTTGTTGAAAGCGGGAAAATCACCGCTGAAAGCGCCTCTAACTCCCAAGCATTGACGGTGGCGGGGCAGGTTATCCTTGACGGCGGGACGCTGGCGACAGCCGGTTCCCACGCCGATACCGGGGACTTTATCATCTCCGGCGCCGGTTCTATTACGGCGGGCGGCATCGTGATTAGCGGCGCGGGCGCGGTGAACCTTAACACGGCAAGCGGCAGTTTCCTCGCGGAAGACGTGCTTACCCTTGCGAATAATACTACGGTACTCCTCACCGAGAGCGCGCAGATTCAGGCGGGCGGGGCGAACGGGATCACCTTCAAAGCGGGCAGCTATGTGTTCGGCTCGGGTGTGAACGGCGTGCTTTCCACTGCGGACGTGAAACCGACGCTTGCGGTACCGGGTACCGCCGACATACTGGCAATCGGGGACACGGTAGCGTCCGAACTGGTTTTCGGTTCCAACAGCGTCTATAAACCGGCTAATACCACCGCCACGATTACACCCGGCGCGACCACAACAGCGAACGACAATGTCAAGCTGACGTTCAAGGCCGGGGCGCAGGTGGTAAGCGGTACCGGGGCATCAACAGGCTCCAGCGCGGCGCTCACCACTGCCGGCGCGGTTTCTGCGGCTGACACCACCTACACGGTGGGCGCGGATACCACAGTAACCAAAACCGCTAACGCCAAGACGTGGAGCGGCACGATTGGATCGTAACAAGACGGCGGTATTTGCCGCACATTGATTGACACGGGGGAAACATCGGCGAATGCAAGCCGGTGTTTCCCCTTTTTTCGTTACACGCCCAAGTCTCCACCATATTCTATAAATTTTAGGCCATATTCTTTAGGCCCAAGACCGGGTTCTTAAGAATACGGGGCATTCTGTTTCCCAAATGGCTCGGTCTTAGTTGAACTTGTTCAAAACCGTTATAAGATCAAGCCAAACGTTACGCCGGGAGCGTTGCGGGACTGGGCAGACTTCCCTTGCGGCCATCTCTGGCCGGGATGTGTGAGGCGGACTGTAACTCCTTTTTGGCCGTGATCCGGGGCGGTTATCCCGGCGGAGACGCGGGTTTGGCGGCGTTGTGGGCAGAAAACCGGGTCGTTATCGTCATCCCGGGCGACCTAAGGCTGTCCCAACTCAAGATGTAGGCCGCCGCCCCCGGTATCGGTGTGTTTGCCGACTTGTCTATCGCCGCCCAGTCCGCCTCTTCCGCATCCTCTGGCGGCTCCCCGTCCAAGATCTCCGACTCATACCGCTCTCCCCAAACGTGCCCCCTCCGCCCCACGATTATGTTGAACCGCAGGGAAAACGTTTGTTTCAGCAGCTGTATTATCAGCGGCAGCTTAAAGCCGTCTTCGGGCTTGATGTAAAATGTGAGCCACGCCCCCTCAAGCCTGAGCCCGCGCATCTCGAATGGATAACGCTTCTTAATCTCGCGGAGGACGCGGTAGAGCAGTACTTTCGTCCACGGCAACCGGAACAGCGGCTCGCCGATATTGACCTCTGTCCCCACTTTGTACCAGACGTTTTGTTGTAACTTTCGCGGTTTATTCATATAAAAACCTCCATACTATATAAGGCGTTGAGTGGCGGTTTTGCTTTAGTCTGACGCGAAAAAAAGCGCGAAAAAGTGAAAGAAGATAAAAAATCACGTTTAACCGCAGATAAACGCGGATGAAGGCCGGATCACGTTTCACCACAGATGAATGCGGATGAAGCAGATGAACACAGATGAGGCTGTTTCAATACCTCATGTTGCGGTGTGGGCAGACCTCTCTTGGGGCCATCTGCGGACGGAAGCTTTGGGGCGGCCTGTAACTTTCTTTTAGCCGTGATCCGGGGCGGTTAGCCGGGCGGAGGCGCGGGTTTGGGGGTAACTTCGAACGATAACCGGTTCCCTTTAGCCTGGCCATTCGTTCGGGGGCAGCCCCAACTCAACTTGTACGTCAGAATCCCCTCTATCGGCGTTTCCGCCAGCGTTTCCACCGCCGCCCAGTCCACCTCCTTCGCCCACTCAGGCGGCCCTCCCCACAAAATCTCAGACCAGTAACGTTCCCCCCAAACATGCCCCTGCCTTCCCGTCAGCACGTTGAGCCGGACCGAAAACGTTTGCTTCATCCACTGCATTATCAGCGGAAGCTGGAGCCCGTCATCGGGCTTGATGTAAAACGTGAACCGTGCGCCTTCAAACCGGAGTCCGCGCATCTCGAAGCCGTAGCGCCTTTCCGTCTCGCGGAGCACGCCGAGGAAAAGCGCTTTGGCCTCCGCCAACCGGAACAAGGGCTCGCTGACATTTACCGCCGTCCGCACCTCGTACCAGACGTTTTCCGCCAGCTCTCTAGGTTTACGCATATAGTATGCCTCCGTACACTATATATATGCGGTTGACAGCCGTCCTGCTTTAGTCTGGCCCTAAAAAAGGGGGGAAAGATGAAAAAAGGGGAAAGTTTGAAGTTTTGAAACAGGCTCACTTGAGATTTCCCGCCGCATTAGGTCAGATTTAACGTTGAGGTAATGCGGCCACTTGTAAAAAATTTTCCCTGTGATATAATGGATCTGTGGGTTTATTTCCGGCGCAGAGGCCGCGTTTTGTTTTTGTTGTCTTCCTCGCGTTGTCTGTGATGGGTACGTTTACCTTTGCGGTGAGAGCGGACATTCCCGCCTTTGATTTTTGGAAAGGCGGCCCGATAGAAGGCGGTTCTATCGCCAGCGTGGATGCGGACTACACTATCGACTGTCTTGCCGAATATACCGGCAAGGTACGGGGGTATCTATACGCTCCTTCGCGCAAATCCACGCACGTCATAACGCCCTTTGGATCGCTTTTCGCGGGTATTATTCCGTTGTCTTCGGTGATAAAGACCGCAAAACCAACCAAAGTGCCGAATAGCAAAGATACAATTCTTCTCAAACTTAGAATCTGATATTTCTTCCGTTTTTTTCAAAACATCTCATTTTAGCTCTTTTTGTGACTATTCAGCCGTCCTTGTTACCGGCGCAGGGGTGTGTCCCGTTTTGCGCCGGGATCCGTTGAAGTTTTAGGGGCGGAGCCCCTAGGAGAAGGGTAGCGTAGGACGAAGACCGGAGTGAGGGGAGACGGGGCCTGTTGCGTTTATCTGCGGTGGAGCATTTTTTGGGCCCCACACCGTGTCGCGGGAATACCAAAACATGCCAAGCACAACCATAGTTGTGCCCGTTTCGCGTGTGACATTGGGTGTCCCACACCTGAATAGTTACTTGATTTTCTCATTAATTTTCTTATTGAACGGAGGAATATATGAAACGTATTACAAGGCAAATAACGCCACGAGCGGAAAGCGGGCTTGCGCTCGTTCCCGGCAAAAAATATCGCTTGACGCGGCAAATGTATCTGTTTCCGCAACAGGATGTCAGTCCGGAGGTCAATGACTATTTGACGATAGGCGCGGTGGTGACCTATCTGAAGTCCGGCGAACTGGTGGAAGACCAAAACGTGCGGATGCCCTGGGTCTATGTGCGCAGCGAAAAGCAAAGGAAGGCGGATAGGGGAAAAGGGCAGGAAGGCTGGTGTTTTTCCCATTATTTAGAACCGGTTGAGGACGAGGAGGCCGCGCATGACGATTCTTGAAATGTTGAGGCAAAGCGCGTTGCTGGCCGTCATGGGTATGGCTATCGTTTTTCTCTTTTTGTGGATCATGATTATCTGCGTCAGCGTGACGGGAGTGGTGATTCGCAAAATGGGCTGGGACAAGGATGTCGCGGATTTACACGTCTCGCCGTCAAAGCAGTCTGACAAAACGGCGCAATCCAGTCTTATCGCGGTCATATCGGCGGCAGTCCAAGAATACCGGAAAACGGAGAAAGGCGATAGTTAGGCTTGGCGAGATAATCCGGCGGGTACCATGCACCGTATGGTTTTGTCCCCGAGTGTATAAACGGAGGGCAGTCCCCGTCCCAACGAGCCGTCCCTAGTATAGTGATCGTGCCGGAGAGACCCTGCCGACAAGCCATCACACTAAATGGCACCGTGAGTCGTTCTTGTTGCTTAACTTCTTGACAGCAGGAGACTTTCCCCTCCTTAACCCTTGTCGGGAAAAATCCGATAATAGAGCGGAGGAGAATGCATGATTAGGACATGGTTTACGGGGGCGAGCGGAATGCGGGCCCAGCAGTTTCGGCTTGACGCGGTGGCGAACAATCTTGCCAATGTTGATTCGGTGGCGTACAAGAAGGACACGTCGGTGCACAAGGCGTTTCCGGAGCTGCTTCTGCGGCGGATGAATGATGACGGGGTCTACACGCATCCGTTTGGGTCGGGGGACGCGGCGCCGATTATCGGAAAACTGGGGCTGGGGGTCGAGTTTAACGAGCTTTACACGGTCTTTGAGCAGGGCGCGTTGAAAGAGACGCAGAGTGATTTCGATGTCGCGCTGGATGGCGAGGGGTTTCTTACGGTGGACACGCCTTGGGGCGAGCGGTATACCCGTGCCGGGGGTTTTATTCTGGGAAAAGAGGGGTTTCTGGAGACGAAGGACGGGTATCCCGTGCTGGGCGAAAACGGCCCGATCCGCGTGAAAGAGAACAACTTCCAAATTGACAAGGCGGGCGGTGTGTGGATTAACGCCGCCTATGCCGACGAACCGGAAGTGATGGTTGACCGCGCCCGCAACGAGTGGGAGGACACGGTTTTGCTCGACACGCTCAAGATCGTGCGCTTCTACGAGCCGCGTTATCTTGAAAAGCAGGGCGCGTCTCTGTACCGCACCAACGAGATTGCGGGGGAGGCCGAATTGATGAGCCTTGAGGAACGGCCCCGTGTCGTACAGGGCTTTCTTGAGGCTGCAAATGTCGATCCTGTTATCGAAATGGTGGAGATGATCGGGGTGAACCGCGCCTACGAAGCCAACCAGAAGGTGATCCAGTCGGGCGACCAGATGCTCGGCGTGTTGCTCAATCAGGTAGCCAGGGTGTAAAATTCGGGGAAAGGACGAAATATGTTGACTATATAGTTGTTCTACTATAACTATTCAGCCGTCTTTGTTACCGGGGGCGGGGTGTCCATGACACCTTCGAGGGTGGGAACCCTACAGCCCTCAACATCCTGTTTCGGACTTTCGGGCCGGGGCGCACTCTATTTTGCGTCCGTCCGTGGACGCTTGGGGCACACCCACAAAACCATGCACTGTATGGTTTTGTTCCCGCAGAGGGGGATAGCGTAAGTCCGCAGGGCTGGAGCGAAAGGGGAGACGGGGCCTGTTGCTTTTATCCATGGTGGAGCATTTTTGGGCCCACGCCGTGTTGCAGGGATACCATAAACACGCTCAATGTTTCGTGTGCGGCATTGGGCGTCCCCCACCTGATTGGCAGACAACGTTTTTCGCCCACTACCAAGATTCGTGGAGATACCATAAAACGCGTATGGCATCAGGCATCCCCTGCTTATCTCTATTCAACCGCCTTTTTCGCGTCGTTGTACATCTCAACGTATTTTTTTGCGCTCTGTTTCCATGAGAAATCGTGCTTCATGCCTCGAATGCGCATCTTTTCGATGTCCTCGCGTTTGTTGTAGTAGGCCCAGACCGCCCAACCGACGGTGTTGTAAATCGCGCCGGGGGTGAGGTCGTTGAACATGAAGCCGGTACCGGTACCGCGTTTCTGGTCGTAGTTTTCTACGGTGTCGGCGAGGCCGCCGGTGTTGCGCACGATAGGGAGCGTACCGTAGAGCAACGAATACATCTGGTTGAGGCCGCAGGGTTCATACTGGGAGGGCATGAGGAAGAAGTCGCTGCCCGCCTCAATCAGGTGGGCCGTTTCCTCGCTGTAGCCGATGCGGCCCTTGAAATTGGGCTGGTTGGCGGTCATGTTGCGGATTTCGTTTTCGCACCACAGTTCGCCGGTTCCCAGCAACACAAACTGGAGTTGCATTTCGCGGCAGATGCCCCACCCGCAACCATAGTCGGGGCCGAAGATTTCGCCGACACCTTTCTGCCCGGTGAGTCGCGTGACCATGCCAACAATCGGGGTGTCCGGTTCGTTGGGAAGGCCAAACGCCGTTTGCAGAGCCTCTTTCGCTTTTGCCTTGCCGGAGAGGTCTTTGGCGGTGTAGGCCACGGGGATGTACCGGTCCATCGCGGGGTTCCACACCTCGGTGTCCACGCCGTTGAGGATGCCCCGGTAGTCGGCACTCCGGTAGCGAAGCGGCCCGTCAAGCCGGAAGCCGTGCGCCTGGGTCTTGGTTTCCTCGGCATAGCGTTCCGACACCGTGTTGAGCCGGTCCGCTGCCCAGATGCCCGCCTTGAGGAAGTTCATCATGTTCCAGTCCTCAAAGCCGCCCTCATAGTACACGTTCCAGCCGAGGCCGGTATAGTGAAAATTGTCCTTCGCATAGATACCCTGATACCCCATGTTATGTATCGTGAGGATGGAAACCGTCTTCTCAAACGGCCCCTGCCGCTGTTCATACTTGAGCAAGACCGGCACGAGCGCGGCGGCCCAGTCGTGGGCATGCAACACGTCGGGAAACCACTTGAACTTCCGGCAAAGCTGGAACACGGCACGATTAAAAAAGGTAAACCGCCGGGGGTTGTCGAGAAAATCCGGCTCCCCCGGCGTACCGTAGATGCCGTCTCGCCCAAAAAAACGCTCATGGTCGATAAAATACGCAAACACCGGGTTGTCTTTCCGTGAACCGGGTATCTCCGTCTGGTACACAGCGCACCACTCCTCGCCACCGCCCACCGGCACACCCATCTCACCCTCAAGCGGGGTGAGTTTTCCCCGGTCAACACTGTAGTAACGGGGAAGCACAACCCGAACCTCGTGCCCAAGCCGTGCCAATGCCAGCGCAAGAGCAGAAACCGCATCCCCCAGCCCGCCTGTCTTTGCGAAAGGAACGGCTTCGCTTGTTACCATGAGTATCTTCATTAAAATGTCTCCCCGTTAAAGCGTCTCCAAAACGGTCACGCCATGTTCCTTGAGTGCCGCGATTCCCTTCTCCGCATCCCCCAGCTTGAACAACAGCACCGCTTTGTCCGGTTTCCACTCCAGAACCGAGTAGACATACTCGATGTTGACGTTGGCATCCTGAAACACCTCCATCACCCCCGCGAGACTACCCGGAAAATTCCCCACTTCCACGGCAATCACATCGCTCTCCCGATACGTCCACTGCGCTCCCGAAAGTGCCGCCTTCGCCTTCTCGACATCATCCGCGATGACGCGCAAGATCCCAAAGTCCGCCGTGTCGGCAATAGACAACGCCTTAATGTTCACTTGGGCCTTCGCCAGCACCGAAGTCGCGCCGGCAAGTTTCCCCAAATTGTTCTCCAGAAAAATAGATAGTTGTTTGATCCCCATACGTTAAGTATACCAGTAAACCCAAAGAAACACAACCCTATCCCTCTACGAGGGAATTGAAAATGGAAAATGGATAATGGAAAAATGTGTCAAGTCCTGGAATAGGTTGACAGTTTTTATGCGCTTTTACGGTGCATATTTTCAGGCGTTTCATAGTTAAGGGCTAAATGAGGGCGGCGGGTGTTGTA
>JAIRNN010000045.1 GCA_031257995.1 Spirochaetaceae bacterium
GGGATGACGATAACGACCCGGTTTTCGGCCCAAAACGCCGCCAAACCCGCGTCTCCGCCGGGCTGACCGCCCGCTTTACGGCCAAAAGGGGTTACATACAGCCTCAATCACGTGGACCCAAGATGGCCGCAGGGGAGGTCTGTCTGACCCCACAACATAAGGTTTTGGAGCAGCCTTATCAAGGTAAACGTTCGTGCCTGTTCGTGTGGTTGCGGGCCAAAGGCCCGTTGGTAAAATTTTATTTCTATGCGTTTATCCTGACTCCATCCACCATCCCTTGCCAATATGAACGATTTGTACTATAGTATCCGGTATGATCTACCTTGATGACGATGAAGAGAACGGCGAGGACAAGGAAAAGAAGTCTGAAGGCTTTGACGCATACCTCTCCAAGATGCTGAAAACACGGACGATTCTGCTTTCCGGCGAAATCAACAAGAATTTGGCCGAAAAGACGATCAAAGAATTGTTGCTCCTTGAAAACATGAGCGACGAGCCGATAAGGATGTTTATTGACTCTCCGGGGGGAGACGCCGATGCCGGTTTTGCGATTTTTGATATGATTCGGTTTGTGAAGCCTGTCGTGCAGACCATTGGGATGGGGCTTGTCGCTTCTGCCGCAGCCATCGTGTTGCTCGCGTCCAAGAAAGAAAACCGCTACGGTCTTCCGAACAGCCATTATCTGATCCACCAGCCGCTTTCCGGTATTCGTGGTGTCGCGACCGACATTGAAATCCACGCCCGCGAGATGGAGAAGATACGGAACCGGATCAACAAGTTGATCGCCGAGGAAACCGGGAAGCCGGAGGCCGATGTGGAGAAGGATACGGACCGCGACTACTGGATGAACGCTGTGGAAGCCCGCGCCTATGGTCTTATCAACAACGTGATAACGGCGCGCATCGAGTTGGGATAGCGTCCGGCGCAAACGGGATAAACGGGGGCGGGGCCGAAAAGTCCGCTCCTGCCGGATGTTGATGGTATGAGTGGTTTTCCCTATCTTTCACCGGATGAGTTTATCCGTTTCCCTAATCCGGCAAAGGCGGCAGGCGACGTTGTTGCCTTCAGCGGCAATCTCTCGCCAGGAATGCTCATCTCGGCCTATCTACAGGGTATCTTTCCGTGGTATAACGAGGGTGAGCCGATCCTGTGGCAGTCTCCCGACCCGCGCTTTGTGTTGTTCCCTGAAAAACTGCACGTTTCGCAGTCGATGCGAAAAATCCTCAGGCAGGGTGTCTTCGATATTTGTTTCGACACCGCCTTCTCCCAAGTCATTCGCAACTGCGCGGAAACCACCCGCAAAGGGCAGGACGGCACATGGTTAACGGCGGAGATGATCAACGCCTACTGCGAAATGCACCGCCTCGGTTACGCCCACTCGGCGGAAGCATGGCAGGACGGCAGACTTGCAGGCGGCTGTTACGGCATCCTTTTGGGCCCGCAGGGAAAGAGGCTCAGTCTGAACGGCGATTCGGGCGGCGTTTTTTTCGGCGAGTCGATGTTCGCGCACAAACCCAACGCCTCAAAAGCCGCCTTCCTCACGCTGGCCCAAAAACTCTTTGCCCAAAACATCGCCTTCATTGATTGCCAAGTCTGGACCGTCCATCTCGCAAGTCTCGGCGGCGAAAGCCTTTCCCGCAACGCCTATCTTCAGTTGCTTTTCACCCATCTGGGAAAGCCTTAACCGCCTGTTCTTAGCAAAAGCGCTCCACTATGCCGCGTCTTCTCAGTTCGTGACGAGCGGTTGCGGCATCCTGCCAGAGAATTCCCTGAATACCGAACGCGCGCGCCGCATCTATGTTGGCCGGAATGTCGTCAAAAAACACGATTTCACCGGGCGAAAGATCGAGCGTCCCCGCCAGTGCCTCGTAAATCCCGCGTTCCGGCTTGATGAGCGACCATTCACAGGAAAAAATCCCCGCGTCAACTTGGGAAAACAGCGGAATGTTCGTGCGGGCATAACGCAGAAAGTCATGCGGCATATTCGAGAGAATCGCTGTCTTCAAACCCGCGCTTTTTATATCGGCGATCAACCGCAACGTTTCGGGATTAAGCGTCTTCCAGCTATCCGTGTCAATCTCCGCCATCTTTTCGAGCACCCGCTCTTCAGCGGCAGCCCCCAGACGGGCCAGAACCTCCCGGTAATACTCCTTGCCATCCCACGTTCCCCGGTCATATCCGTCCCGAATGCCGTACAGCACCGGAAGAAACTCGTCAACGGGAATCCCTGCCATCTTCGCGATGTCCACAACGGCATTCGGATCGGGCTCCCGTGCAATAACCTTGCCAAAATCGAACGCCGCCGCTTTGATCGTTCGCCTCATATATGCCCCTCGTTTTCCATTTTACCGTGCCTCTCTCAAAAAATATAAGAAAGGGGGAAGTCGCGGCAAATTGCCGACCCCTCACTCCAGTCCGCTTCCCGATCAAAAGGCCTGAGCCTAAAGGCGCGTCCGCACTTCCCTCCGTTTGGTCTTCCGCGACCCTCTCTGCGGGGCACCCAATGTCGCGTGCGAAACGTTGAGCGCGTTTTGGCGTTTCCGTAGCACGGTGTGGGCCCCAAAAAATACTTCGCCACAAATAAATGCAACAGGGCCCCGGGTGCCCCCCGAAGGCATCGAAGATGCCCCGCCCCCGAAACGATAACGTACAGCGGCTATCCCCTGTCCCTCATGCACAACGCCCGCGCAAACTTTTCAACTACGCCGAAACTTTCCGGGGTCAGCGTGTCCGCCGTGTCGCGGGGCGAATTGATGAGCCGCCACGTTTCAGGGTAGAACGCGTCGTCATTCCCGACCGTCCCCGCCGCATCCTCGGCCTCCGCGACAAGACTATGGATCACCGCCGGATTCCGGCGTACCAAGAGATGAAACGGAGACACCTCCTGCTTGGGAAGGACGGTTATCGTCTGGGCCGGAAAGCCCGCGCGAAAAAAACCCGCGTCGTCAGAGAAAGGGGTCGGGAGCAGGACGAGCCGGGTAAGGTTCAGTTTCCGCGCCGCTTCAAGTGCCCGGTAGTTCAAATCCTCCACCGCTTTCCGCATCGTCAGCGACTCGGTACTCCACGACAGGTTCGCGCTCTCCTTCAAGAGATACTTTGCCGTCGTCGAGATGACCAGCGTTTCCCCTCGTCCCACCGTGTCGAAAATAAAGCAAGGATTGTTCTTGAACCCGGCTTCTTTCATACCGCGCGCGAGCATGAACGACCCTTGAGCGGTGAGTTTCTCGCCCTTGCACAGTTCTTCCTTGTCCGTGAAAATGACAAGCCAGTCTTTGACCCCATTTTTACGCAGATTCCACGCCGCCTCAATCAGCGTAAACACTGCCGCCCCATTGTCGTTCGCGCCCGGGCTCCCCATCACACAGTCGTAATGCGCCAAAAGGATAACGGCCTTTTTCTTGTCAAGCTGTTTCGCCGGAACAAAGATATGTCTGCGCCCCGCCAGCGTTACCACCGCCCCGCCGGGACGCGCCCCATCGTCGATGAGGCCGGCCTCTTTCAACGCGGAGACCAAAACCGCAAAACGATCCGCGCCAACCGAGATAAAATCGCCGAAACGATCCCATAACAGGCGGGCGTTATTGCCGTTATCGAGGGGGATCACTTACCGCTCGCGGTACACGATGCGGCCTCTGGATAGATCGTAGGGAGACAACGCTACCTTCACCTTGTCGCCGGGCACAATACGAATATAGTGCTTGCGCATCTTCCCCGAAAGGTGCGCGAGAATTAGATGCCCGTTCTGGTTATTCAGCTCTACGCGAAACATCGTGTTCGGTAGCGCTTCCTTCACCACGCCTTCAACTTCAATCGCTTCTTCTTTTGCCATATACCCTTCATTATACAACATTTCGCGAAAAAAGGAAAGCCTACACGTTGGAAGAGCAGAGTCTTCCCTCGCTCCAGACTTGCTACGGCCTTACGGCCTACGCAATTTTTACGCTACCCCCTCTGCGGGTGGCCCGTCCCCCGTATTAATCACGGCTTCATCACAGGGGTTGGGCAGACTTCCCCTGCGGCCATCTTGGGCCGGGATGTGTGAGGCGGACTGTAACTCCTTTTTGGCCGTGATCCGGCGGTTATCCCGGTTGGGACGCGGGTTTGGCGGCGTTGTGAGCCGAAAACCGGGTCGTTATCGTCATCCCGGGCGACCTCAGGCTGTCCCAACTCAAGATGTAGGCCGCCGCCCCCGCTATCGGTGTGTTTGCCGACTTGTCTATAGCCGCCCAGTCCACCATTTCCGCATTCTCCGGCGGCTCCCCGTCCAAGATCTCCGACTCATACCGCTCTCCCCAAACGTGCCCTCTCCGCCCCACGATTATGTTGAACCGCAGGGAAAACGTTTGTTTCAGCAGCTGCATTATCAGCGGCAGTTTAAGGCCGTCGTCGGGCTTGATGTAAAATGTGAGCCATGCCCCCTCAAGCCGGAGTCCGCGCATCTCAAAGGGATAACGCTTCCTAATCTCGCGGAGCACGCGGTGGAGGAGCGTTTTCGCCTCCGGCAACCGGAACAAGGGCTCACCGATATTGATCTCCGTCCCCACTTTGTACCAGACATTTTGTTGTAACTTTCGCGGTTTATGCATATAAAAACCTCCGTACTATATATACGCGGTTGTCAGCCGTATTGCTTTAATCTGACACGAGAAAAGCGAGAAAAAGTGTGGAAAAATCACGTTTAACCGCAGATGAACGCGGATGTACGCGGATTTTTGTAGGGGTGTGGAGAGAATAACCTGCGTCCATCTGTAAAATCTGTGTTCATCTGCGGTTTACCGTGGTTAATTGTCCGCGTTTATCTTGGGCGGTTGCAAAGCGTCTTCAAAACGGGTATGCTTACAGTATGTTGACACGAAATCCCTGTATCGCTCGTTTGAAGAGCGGCTATCTTTTTCCTGAAATCGCCCGGCGGCGGCGCGAGTTTGCGGCGGCCCATCCTGACGCGAAGATCATAAGCCTCGGCGTGGGGAATACGACGGAACCGGTGCTGCCCCACATTAACTCAGGGCTTGTTGAGGGGGCGCGGAGGCTCGGAACGGCAGAGGGTTACTCAGGCTACGCCGACGAGGGCTTTGAAGAACTGCGCCGCCGTATCTCGGAGGTTTACTATCACGGCGCGTTCGGCGTGGACGAGATCTTTATCTCGGACGGCGCGAAGTGCGACATCGGGCGGCTCCAGGTGCTGTTTGGCGGCAGCGCGAAGGTGGCCGTGCAGGATCCGTCCTATCCGGTGTATGTGGACGGCTCGGTATTCGCCGGGGCAGCGGGCGCGGGAACGGACACCGGGTATCAGGGCATAACGTACCTGCCCTGCACTGCGGACAACGGGTATTTCCCCAACCTTGCGCGGCTTCCGCAGAACAGCCTGTTCTATTTCTGCTCGCCCAACAACCCGACCGGCGCGACGGCAACCCGCGATCAGTTGGAAGCCCTCGTGAAGGCCGCCTTGCGAACCGGCTCGATCATCGTCTTTGATGCCGCATATTCTTCATATATACGGGACTCCGCGATCCCGACGACGATCTTTGCCGTTGACGGCGCGGACGAGTGCGCGATCGAGGTAAACTCGTTCTCCAAATCGGCGGGATTCACCGGCGTGCGCCTCGGCTGGACGGCTGTCCCGAAAAAACTGCGGTTTGAAGGCGGCGAATCGGTCTTGGCCGACTGGAACCGCGTCTGTGGCACCATCTTCAACGGCGCGTCAAACATCGCCCAGCGGGGAGGCTTGGCCGCATTGGACGACGAAGGCCGGAAAGAACTCCGCGCGCTAACCGATTTCTACATGGAAAACGCCCGTCTCATCCGCACGGCTATGCAAAAACACGGCGTTCCCTGCGTCGGCGGCGACAACTCCCCCTACATTTGGGCCCGCTTCCCCGGCGAAGACTCATGGGACGTATTCAGCCGCATCCTCGAAAAATGCCACGTTGTGACTACCCCAGGTTCCGGTGTCGGTCCCGCAGGCCGGGGCTGTCTCCGCGTCTCCGCATTCGGCCACCGCGCCGACATAGAAGAAGGCGTGCGGCGGCTTGCCCGGCTATGGGATCGCGGTTAAACGTGTATCCAAACCCGTGATACCAGCCCCGGATTCATTACCCTCTTGACAGAAATTTCCCTCTCTGGTATGATGTATTCGCGCTTGCAAGGCAGCGCGTATCTTTAAGGTAAGTTGGCAGTAATGAAAAAAGCGATAAAAACGGAAAGAGCGGAAAAAGGGGGGCTTAAAGGGGTGTTTCAGGCCGTCTGGAGGCGGTTTCAGGGCGTTTAGGGCCTAAAGCAGGGAGATCCCCCAGCTCATCACTAAGCTCGTCCTTTTTTAACCTCTTTTTCTCCTTTTGCCCCGGCAACGGGGCCTTTTCCGGTTTCCCCGGACGCTTTTCCCTGGCCTTCATCACAGGTTTCATCCCAAAAAAAACCACAGACGGCGCTATACATAGCAATACGGATACATGCGGATTTTTATCCCGCGCCTCTCTTTATCTGTGTTCATCCGCGCTCATCTGCGGTTAAACGTGATACCAGCCGCCCACAAAGGAATTCGCGGCCATCGTGCCGTAACTATATTTTTTAAGGAGGACACTATATGCCTAGAATTACGGAAGACCAGGAGGTCTTACACGAATCCGATTTGTGGCTCTATCCGAACCACCTGACCGATGCCGAGGGCTTTCCCCCTATGGGGGAATGGAAAATGAAATGAGCGGACTCTAATCATTATCCATTTTCAATTCCCCGTAGGGGCAGGGACGGCTTCGGGGTCAACTTTGGCGACTACACCATCGCCCGCCTGAAAGCGGCCGGTTTCTTCGACAGCGTGCTCGATCAGTTCTCCCGGGACAAGCACAAGCTCAGCGTCATCTTCATCGCGCTGTCAAAGCTGAGGCGTATTCTGGGCGGTATCCACTACCGGATAATGGGCGTAGCCGGAAACGGAGCGATCATTGTGGAGGTCATCGACAACGGGTCGGGCGCCACCAACGAACAGCTCACTCCCAACGATGTCATCACCATCTTAGGCAGGATGCTGAAGATCGCGGGCGCCCCCGCATTGACCGGCATCTACTTTGTCGCGCCCGGCTCCCCGCAGATAACGGTCAAAGTGGTTGTCCGCCTCGTGGAAAACAACCCCCCACAAGATCATCGTCATGGTACCGGGCCTCCCTGCGGGCAAGAAATGGAAGGTGCAGATCCGCACGCAGTTTTCCGGCGGCGAAGTCCTGCTGAAAGAAGTCCACATCATCAAGACCGACTTCCTGCTCTCCACCCAGCCCCGCAGGGGCCTCCCGTGGGAGCGGCGTAAGGTGAAGGCGCGGCGTGGAATCCCGGCGGGACTTGCGTCCCTATAGGGGTTCGGACGGGCCGGCTGATCCACGATGTATGGATCGGCTGATCCACGGTGTATGGGTCGTCCGATACAAAGAGGCCGTATCGGCCAGGGTAGAGGGACTACCCCGGCCAGCGTTCAGGGACAAGGTCGGTGGGCTCTAACCGCAAAGTTAACTAAGGTTACCTACAGGAGGGTAAAATGAGAAAGAAGAACATTTGTTCAGGGTTAATCGGCATAGTGCTGGTTATGGGTTTCGTGCTGGCGGGGTGCGGCACGGGTCCCGCAACGCCTAAATTGCCAAAATTGCCCGCATCGCCCGAAGAACCGTCCGAACTATCCGCATTGCCCGCATTGCCCAGATCGTCCGTATTGCCCGGCTTCGACACGAAGGCGGAAGGGAACGGCGTGGTGATCACCGGGCACAAGAGGAAAGGAGGCGATGTCGCTATTCTGCGGTTATAGGCGGCAAAGCGGTTGTCGGCATTGGCGGGCAGGCTTTTTGGAGTTACTTCACGCCTACCTCTGTAACGATACCGGCTGGCGTTACCAGCATTGGCAGGAGCACTTTTGCCGGCTGCATCAGCCTGACTTCCGTAACCATACCGGACGGCGTTACCAGCATTGATTATGCGGCTTTTGTCAACTGCTATAGCCTGACTTCTATAACGATACCAGACAGCGTTACCCGCATTGGCGAGGCGGCTTTTGAGGGCTGCAACCGCCTGACATCCGTAACGATAGCGGCTGGCGTTACCAGCATTGGCGGCTGGGCTTTTGCCGGTTGCTCCAGCCTGACCTCCGTAACCATACCGGACAGCGTTACCCGCATTGGCACGAGGGCTTTTATCTGCTGTACCGGCCTCGTCTCCGTAACGATACCGGCAAGCGTTACCTCCATTGGCGAGAGCGCTTTTAACAGATGCGCCGGCCTGACCGCCGTAGCGATACCGTCCGGCGTTACCTCCATTGGCGAGTATGCTTTTAACAGATGCGCCGGCCTGACCGCCGTCATGATACCAAACAGCGTTACCCGCATTGGCTTGAGGGCTTTTCGCTACTGCTCCAGCCTGAAACTGGAGATCCGCGCGGACATTGAGAAGCGGTTTGGGAAAAGCGTCTTTTAGTAACTCATGTTACGCAAAAGCGCCATTATCTTCCATGTTAAAGGCAGAAAGTAATTCCATTGCCCGCTTCAGTGAAGCAAGGTAAATTTGTGATTTTACCGCAAAATGATTGTGTCCGCGGTTCAATTTTATTAACTCTAATTTCACATACGCATATACCGGCGCAAATACTTGATTGCTCCGCGTCTTTACCGTATGTGCCGGCGAACTGCCAAGCGATGTGTCCTGCTTTATACTTTCATGATATGCCTCAACGCTCCGCCGTTTCCGGCAAAGCGTCTTGAACTGGCCCCCTGTCATCGTTTTATCATTGGCTGCCAAATAGCGCTCCCCTGCCGAACCGTCCTTGTTCTTAAAGACCTGCCGGTATAGATTTACCTGAAAGTATAAATCTTTCAAATATATCGGCACGGGCGTCCCCTCTGGTATATCCAGCTGATCTGTCCTGACAAACTGACCCTTCCTTCTCTCCTCTTCAC
>JAIRNN010000008.1 GCA_031257995.1 Spirochaetaceae bacterium
CTCTGCTTTAAATTCCGTGGGGTACACCCGCCGTGCTTTGTCTTGCTTTCCCATCTTCTTCTCCTCACCTGTTATAATTCCCGCTTATCTTTGTGCCTGCCAGTTGGGGTAAGGTCCAGACTTTCCCCTTTTTATAAAGGAGAAAATGGTGAATAACATAAACTATCTCGCGTTGCTGTGCGGAATCAATGTCGGCGGGAACAACATCATAAAAATGGACGCGCTCAAAACATTGTTTGAGGGCTTGGGCCTCACCGGGGTAACGACCTATATCCAAAGCGGCAACGTCCTGTTCAAAAGCCCCGAACGCGACAAGTAACGTTTGAAAGAACAAATAGCACAAACGTTACGGGAAAAACTTGGCGGTAAAACAAACGTCGTGCTGCTAACGTTTGTGGAAATAGAAGAAGTAATCGCCCAAAAACCGGAAGGCTTTGGCGAAAATAAAGAAGTATTTAGATATGACGTGATCTTTCTCATGGGAGCATTAAAGACATCTGACGCGATGAAAGCGTTTCACCCCAAAGAGGGAGTTGATACGATATACGAAGGAAAAAAGGTCGTATACATATCGCGGCTGATAAGTCAGTTGACGAAAAGCCGTTTTTCAAAAACAAACGAATCAAGCATGTATCAGGATATAACCATAAGAAACGGGAACACCACGAAAAAGTTATATCAAATCATAAAAATCACGGATGAGCACTCGCGGATAATGAAGCGTTTGTTCGTGTGATTCGTAATGTTTATGTGGTTCGTTGTAAAATGAGCGTTGCCGAATCCACTGACAAAATGGTCAACGTAAATGAGGTTGTTCCAAAACGTGAAGTTTTGGAACACCTTCCATTGTTTATTGCAGCCTTCCCGTTTCGAGGTAGCTTTGGGTGAATATGCCGTCAGGAATCGGCTCGTCGTATTTCAGGGTGTCAACATTGATCGTCGTCGAGGTTCCGGCGGTGACGGTTGTCATGCGGGTAGCGACGGGTGTTTCGTAATTCTGGATGGTTTTCACAGTAAGCACTTCGAGGACTTTGTGCAGTGCGCCGCGTTTGTTGTAAAGCTCGATCTTGTAAGTGATTTTGTCCGTCTTGCCGATCCACTGGATCATCTTTGAATACTGGTAGCTTTTGTCTTTCGGAACCGACTCGATGACAAACATCGGTTTGCCGTCCACGGTTTCTTCGCGCAGGAGAGTATGGGTGTCGAGGGACACGTCGCGGTTCGCCGAGGCGACGTCGTCGTAGGACATATCCGTACCCATGAAACTGCCGCCGCCTTCCGCCGCCGCAATACGCCGCACCCGCCCCAGATTCGGGAGGAATATCCACTTGTCGCTCGCGCCGTTTGAGTTTTCCACCGTAAGAAACCGCGTTCCCGCGATAGAGGCCGGCCTCTGAAACACGATCAGCGTGCGGTCGCCGTCAGGACCCTTTTTCAAAAACTGGTCGATGATACGCTCGCCGGTTCCCCCTTTCTTGTCGACAAGCACCATACGGGAACGCGAGGTGGTCGTTGCCGCCCCGATACGGTTCCGCGCCGAATCGACGATGGTCTCGGCACTCTGCGCGGGCAGAAGTACCGCGATGAACATGAACAAAACGATAAAAAACATACGCATAGTCTACTCCTTACAGGTTAGGATAAAAAAGGGGGAAGTCGCGGCAACATTGTTGCCGACCCCTCGCTACAGACTTGCTCCAGCCTAAGCTTGCTTCGCTCTTCCCGCCTCCACAATTCTTACGCCACCCCCTCTCCAAAGGACGCAGTCCCAGACTCCGCCCCTAAAACCCAGTCCCGACGGCTTCCGCCCCCGAACGCCTTCCGGAAGTGTCAACCGGGTACCGGCAAGTTCCCCATTATTTTATAATACGGCTTCAATAAAAACAACATAGCCAAAAGATGGATCGGGCTAAACGCATAGGAATTTTCCGGCCGCAAACCACACGAACAGATACGAACGGAATAGCGCAACTTTCCAAGCGGGTTTTGAACGCCTTTTATCTTTTGTTTGTTTGCGGTATAATCGGGACATCTTATATGCGAAGGAGAATGGTATGCGAAACTATTACATAGCGGGAAACTGGAAGATGCACAAGACTCGCGCCGAGGCTGCGGAGTTGGCAAAGGCACTGGCGGCGGGGTTGAAGGATGGGAAGCACAAGTATCTGGTTGCGCCCTCGTTCACGCTGCTTGAGACGGTTGCGCCGATTGTGCGGGGGACGAATATTAGGCTGGGTGCGCAGAATATGGCGGAAGCGGAAGAGGGGGCCAACACGGGGGAAGTTTCCGTGCTGCAACTGAAAGATCTTGGTGTACAAACGGTGATTCTGGGGCACAGCGAACGCCGTCACAACTACCACGAGGACGACGCGCTTATCAACAAGAAGGTGCGGCTGGCGTTGCAACACGGGCTTGAGGTGATTCTCTGTGTCGGCGAGCTGCTTTCCGATCGTGAGGCGGGAAAGGCGGAGACGGTGTGCGAGACGCAGACGGTCGAGGGGCTCAAGGGTGTTCCGGCAGCGGATCTTTCCCGCGTGGTCATCGCTTACGAGCCGGTCTGGGCGATCGGTACGGGCAAGACGGCTACCCCGGAGGATGCCGACGCGATTCACGCGTACATTCGCACAGTCATCGGCAAGCTGTACGGCGGGGACGAGGCGGCGCGGATCATCATTCAATACGGCGGTTCGGTGAAGCCTGAGAACGCGAAGGATCTCATGGCGAAGGAAAACATTGACGGCGCTCTCGTTGGCGGCGCGGCGTTGAAGGTCGAAACCTTTACGCCGATAGCGAAGTTTGCATAAGATGAAAGACCTTTTAAACTTTGACAGCGGCGATTCCGGATTGCCTTCCACACGAAATCTTGCCCGGCAGGGACTTTCTGCCGTTGGTTTTCTCGCCACTGGGATTGGGCTCTTTGTAATGGGGAGTCTTCCACCGGTTTTCGGTATCGTCATCGGGGCGGCCGCCTGTGTCCTCGGTGTTGGGTCGGTGTTTTCTCGCGACAGTGCCGACCGGGTGGGCGGTTCCGTCCTTTTTGCCGGAGGCGCGCTCACCCTTCTTGCCAAGTTCAAGATCCCCCTGCTTGCGCCTTTGGCCCATGTCGTGATGTCCGTGGGCGCGGCTGCCTGTCTCGGCTTAGGTCTCTGGAACGCGATCAAGTTCTTCCGGGGGTTGCGGGCGCGGAGATAGGCGCAATCCGCGCTAAACCGTGAATAACCGCAAAAAAATGACAAAAATTCTGCCAAAATCGGCCTCTGATTAAAGCAAAGAGGCGGACAATCGCATATATAGTGCGGGCAAGAATTCTGTCCGTTGTTGCCTTTTTTCTCAAGGCGGCGTATTACTTAAAGGCCCTTGCAGCGGTATGAGCCGGAGGAGAGATTTATGAAAAATACAAACGCGCAATCGCGGAAACCGCCCCGGGGTGTAACCTTTGAAGAAGTCTGGGCGTCTATGCAGGAGACCGACCGGCAAATGAAGGAGACTGACCGGCGCATAAAAGAGACCAGCGCATTGTCGGCAACTTGGGAAACCGGCTTGGCGACATCGCGGAGCAGTTTTTGATTCCGGCTTTACGGAAAAAATTCAGGGAATTTAGGTTTTCCTTTGGGGAAGTATCCCGTAATGTCGAGTGGGAGAATGAAAGCCATGGTCTTTCCATGGAACTTGACGCGCTGCTTGAAAACGGCAGCCATGCAATGGTAGTTGAGGTGAAGACAAAACTAGACAAGGCGGACATTGACGAGCAGAGAGGCCGTATGGATAAAGCGCGCCGATATGCCAGCCTGCGCGGGGACACCCGGCAGTTTTATTCCCTTGAGGTAAATACCCCGCCCCTTGGGGCGGTTAAAAAACGAAGTGAAAAATGATATAAAAGGAGAATGAGTGAATATTTGCATAAATCGCATAATGTATCTGTATTGTTATATCATATAGTATGCCCTGCGAAATACCGAAGGGTAGTCAT
>JAIRNN010000164.1 GCA_031257995.1 Spirochaetaceae bacterium
CGCGTGGAACGCCATACGGAACGAAAAGGCACGGACCATAGACTGGCGTTTTACTGCCGCCGATGCCCGGATAAAGCTTAAGAGACTTTATCCACAGTCCCATAGTTGACTGCCTGCTACGTTGCAAATGACGGTTCTGGCGTTTATCTCGCTACTGTTGAGAAGATATTGAACAGGCTCTTAATGCGAATCAAGGGTAGACAACGGCTACGACAATTCCAGCAAAGATAAAGGCAAGCGGACTTCACCTCAAACACTGAACCACGGTTAACCTTGATTCTGCTTCACCCGCCGATTTTGGACATTGCGGTATCCCGCAATGCGGCGTTTGTCCGGTCGGCGAAGATATGCGCATGAGGTTTCAGACGCGCCGTTTCGCGTATCGCCTCTTTCAATGCCCCATTGTCCGCGCCGCCCCTGACCAGTGCCTTGAGATCGCGCGAGAGACCCGAAGAAAGACAGGGCTTAAGCCGCCCAAGACTGTCCAGCCTGAGCCGGGTGCAGGTTGCACAGAAACAGGACGACATCGCGCTGATGAAGGCAATCTTTCCCTTCATATCGGGTGCCGCATAGTATACCGCAGGGCCGTTCCCCTGTGGCTCGCTGACCGGCGTAAGACCTTTGATGACGCGGGAAATCTTTTCAAGAACCTCGCCTGTGGGAACCATCTCGTAGGCGGACACGGTACCCAGCGGCATAAGTTCAATGAAGCGCACACTTACCTCGTTGTCGCGGGCAAACAACGCGAAGTCCTCTATCCCGGCATCGTTCAGGCCTCGCAACAACACCGCGTTGATCTTTACCCGGAAGTTTTTCCGCACCGCCGCCTGTATCGCCCCATATACCCGGTCGAATTCGTCCCGGCCCGACAACCGCTGAAACGTCCGGCGGTCAAGCGAATCAAGGCTGACATTCACCGAGGAAACCCCGGCTTCCGCCAACTCATCCAGATAATATTCCAATAAAACGCCGTTCGTGGTAAGCGTTACATCCGTGATTCCGGGTATATGGCGGACTCGCGCGATGAAAGGAACGACCCCCTTCTTTACCAATGGCTCGCCGCCTGTGATCTTGATCTTTTTTATGCCCAATTCCGAGAAAAGAAAACAGAGCCGTTCCAGCTCCTCAAAAGAAAGCATCTCGCAGTGAGGCTTCCACTCCACACCCTCTTCGCCCATGCAGTAGACACAACGCAAGTTACACCGGTCGGTAACGGAAAGGCGCAGGTAATCAATCTCCCGGCCAAAAGAATCTTTCACGCTATGCGGTCTTTCCCTGGATAAAATGTCCCGATTTGCCGCCGCTCTTTTCGATAAGATGAATGTCTTCCATAGTCATGGAACGGTCAACGGCCTTACACATATCGTAAACCGTGAGGAGTGCCACGGTTACCCCTGTCAACGCCTCCATCTCCGCGCCCGTCTTTCCCCGCAGCCGTACCGAACACACCGCTTTCACCGCGCTTTTTTCGTGGTCAACCGTAAGGTCAACGCCGCACGAATCAATCAGCAAGGTATGGCACAACGGGATAAGATCGGCCGTTTTCTTCACGGCCATGATACCCGCGATACGCGCCACCCCCAGCACATCGCCCTTCTTCGCGCCGCCGCCTGAGATCAACGCAAGCGTCCCCCGGTTGAAGCGGATCGTTCCCTCGGCCACAGCCTCTCGCGCCGTAACCGCCTTGTCCCCGACATCGACCATCACCGCGCCGCCGCCTGAGTCAAAATGAGTGAATTCATCCGCCATAATGCTTTTCAAACACTTTGTCCACCGCTTCTTTACAATCGGCAATAAACGCCGTGTGCTTTTCCAGAAATTGCGCGCCTTCGGGAGTAAGCGCCGATTTCCCACCACCCCTTCCGCCCTGCTGCCGGTCAACAACCGGTATTTGGAGATATTCCTCAAGCCGGGCCAGCAGCTTCCACCCCTTGCTGTAAGAAATCCCCATCAGCGCGACC
Organism: Spirochaetaceae bacterium; assembly: GCA_031257995.1. GTDB lineage: Bacteria > Spirochaetota > Spirochaetia > Treponematales > Breznakiellaceae > JAIRNN01. The sequence continues at coordinate 1,962 of JAIRNN010000164.1, forward strand.
GCATCCCGCACCGAGCCCGTTTTGTCGATTGCTTCGAGCAGCGTCACCATACCCGGGCCGCAGAAAGGAAGCCCGCGTTTCCCATCCGTGACAAGCGAGACTTTTACCGCCGGTTTAATCTTTTTCATATACATCTATTTTACCACGAAATTTTTCCAAAAACAAGGCGCGGAAGGGGCTTTCCTTGGGTACGGCGTGTTGTGACGAAGCGGCGGGGTCCCCCTACGGGAGAGGAAAGTTTCTGCCAAGAAAATAGTAGGTGGGGAAAGTCTCCCCTCGCTTCTGCCCGCTCTCCGGTCGAAAGGCCTGAGCCTAAAGGCGCGTCCGCACCTCCCTCCGTTTGTCATCCGCTACCCCCTCTGCGCCCCAGCTTTTATCACGGGGGCCACAGATGAACGCGGATTTTAATAAAAGGTTACACGAATGAGCGCGAATTGACGCGAATGAAGAGAGTTCCGCAGTGAAGAATCTGTGTGCATCTGTCTCGTCTGTGGTTAACCGGGATTCAAGCCCGTGAACCATGCCGGGGAATTACCAGACCCTCGGTTCGGATGTCGGCTTGGTTATTTTGACATCCTCGCCGGACGGCATGATGAGGTAAAAGCCCATTGACAGCGCGTATGCGGTCATTTCTTCGGAGGCGGTCATCGCCGCTATCGCGCAATAAAACTGCCGGGTGTCCCCGCACAGGCTGACATACCGGCGCACTTTTTCCATGCGGCTTATCTGCTCGTCAATGTCTGCCTTATCCAGCTTTGCCTTCACCTCAACCACCATTGCTTGCTTATCGTTTTCAAGCAGCGCGTAAAGTTCCATAGAAAGATTATGGCTTTTATTCTTCCGCTTGACATTGCGGGACATTTTCTCAAAGGAAAATCCGAAGTCCTCGAAATTTCTCCTGCAAAGCCAGAATCAACAACTGCTCCGCGATGTCGCCCAGCCTGTTGCCCAAGCCGCCGACAATGCGCTGGATCTCTTTCAGTTGCCGATCAGTCTTTCATTTGCCGAGCGGTCTTCTGTATGGATGCCCATGCTTCTTCAAAGGTCACGCCCCGGGGCGGTTCCCGCGATTGTACGTTCGATTGCACATTTGTATCTTCCATAAATCTCTCCTTCAGGCCCGTGCCGATACCACACGAGCCTTTAAATAATACGCTGCCTTGAGAAAAAAGGCAACGACGGGCAATAACTCTTGCCTGCACTATATACTCCTTAAGGCCGGGGAATCACCCTCTATACAAGGTTACAAAATATAGAATAGATTCAAACCGGAGATCAATAATGGGAGGAACCGGGATTATGGAGGGTAATTTGCGAAAACGCATAGAAACAGCGCGAGAGAAATTGGGTGTCAGACTGGCGCAACAACTCTTTGCCGTTCCGCTTTTGCTGTTTGGCGTTGATAAAAAGACCGTAATTGGGGATCTGGGAATCTCCCGTTTTTCAATAAAAAACATGAGGAACTGATACAAGGGGTGAGAATACGGGATATATTTTGCGGCAACGGGCGCCGGCCCGGAAGCGGGATGGAGGACTGTAAGGATGAGGCGGCGGCCATTAAGAAGGCAGGCGGTCTGGAGCGCGGTTTGCCCCGGGTAATGAAGTTCTTAAAAGAAACGGGTGTAAAGCGCTAAAAGCTGGATTTTTGCCTGCGGAAGCCGGTGTTGCCGCGCGGCAGGATTTTATTGAGAACACCCTGGAACCGGCAATGAGCCGGGCCAAAAAGGGGGAAATCCGGCTGTTTTTCGCCGGGGCATCTCATTTCGCCACGGGCGGTTTTGCCGGGCATGCGCGGTCAGACGCCCGCCGCTTTGTAAAAACGGCGCGCGGGCGCGGCCGTTACAACGTATTGGGAGCGGCTGATTTCGCCGGTAAAAAAGTTGCGGCGGCTGCCAATGACGGCTATATAACGGCTTTACAGGTTATTATGCCGATGAAAGCATTGCTCATCACATATAAAAACCAAACAATAAAAATAGTTTTAGACAGCGCGGGATACCAACAGTGTAAAACCGTCAAAGACTTCGCGCCGCTTCACGGTATAGAACTCCTGTTCCCGCCCGCGTATTCGCCCGATCT
>JAIRNN010000165.1 GCA_031257995.1 Spirochaetaceae bacterium
TGCCGTCGCTTTCCTGGCGCTTGCCAACAGGTAATCACTGTATAAATCAAGTATGTCCCCACCCATACTCTTATAGTATTCTTTCCACCCCTTATGTCAACTATGCGTAACATGAGTTATGAAGACGAATGCCATGCTTTTCCGTTCCGTTTTGGATACGGACGGCGGCGGGCTTTCGGCCCCTGAACTTTCCGCTCTGGCCTGCATAAACTATGATGAAAAGGACTGTAAGGCGGATCACACGACGCACCATGCGATGCACGAAACGTTGGCCGTCTCCAAAGCCGCAGTAAGTCAAATGTTAGGCAGCCTTGAAAAGAGGGGCTATATCCAGCGGGAAATTGACCGGGAGAACCGGCGCAAAATTATTATCACCTTGACCGAAAAAGGGAAAAGCGCGGTTGATGAGGGGCAGACTCGTATGGACGCGGTGATGGCGCGTATTATTAAACGGCTCGGCACGGCGGAGGCGCGGCAGTTCGAACGATTGTTAACCCGTTTTGCGCGCGCTGTGGAAGAGGAAAGCGGCACGGTTTAATCACGGCTTTAATCTTATCTGCCACAGGTGAAAAGGGTGCGGTGTGAAAAATCCGCATCGATCCGCGCCGCCATATAGCGCAATCTGCGGGCCTCTTAATCTGTGTTCATCCGCAGTTAAACGGGGTAAACGCCGTGATTAAAGCCTGTGATAAAAGCCGGGGGCGTTGCGGGGGGCGGGCTACCCGCAGAGGGGGTAGCGGAAGACGGCACAAACCATTATATTATAGGAGGTTTGTGCCGTCTGTAGCGAGGGGGAGACTTCCCCCATTCTGTATTTTTTGGAGAAATGTCATAATAAAGTGCTCTTCGGGACTGTCGGGCTCCCGAATTGCCGATAATGGAGTTGAGGACGTATGTTTGCGGTTTTAGCGGAAATGTTTAGTTACACCTTTTTGGTGCGGGCGGTCATCGTGGGGGTGCTGGTTTCGTTGTGCGCGAGCCTCCTTGGGGTGAGCCTCGTGCTGAAACGCTATTCGATGATCGGCGACGGCCTCTCGCACGTTGGGTTCGGGGCACTTGCCGTTGCGACCGCGCTGAACGTCGCGCCGCTTACCGTTTCTGTGCCGGTCGTGATAGCCGCCGCCGTTCTGCTCCTCCGTTTAAGCGAGAACAGCAAGATAAAAGGCGATGCGGCGATCGCGCTCTTTTCAAGCGGCGCGCTGGCGGTCGGCGTCGTGATTATTTCTCTGACAACGGGGATGAATACCGATGTGTGCAACTACCTCTTCGGCAGCATCCTCGCGATGAGCAAGGCCGATGTGTATCTGAGCGTCGTCTTGTCGGTTGTGGTGCTGGTACTCTACGTGCTGTTCTACAACACGATCTTCGCCGTTACGTTTGACGAGACATTTGCGCGGGCAAGCGGCGCGAAGGCGGGGATGTACAATATGCTGATCGCGCTTCTGACCGCCGTTACCATTGCTCTGGGGATGCGGATGATGGGCGCGATGCTCATTTCCGCGCTCATCGTCTTTCCCGCGCTTACATCGATGCGCCTCTGCAAGACGTTTAAGAGCGTGACGGTGTGTTCGGCGGCGGTTTCCCTCATTTCATTTTTCATCGGTATCGTTCTTTCATATGTTTTCGCGATTCCGACCGGCGCGAGTATTGTGCTGATACACCTATTTGCGTTTGTCTTGTTCTGGACGGTTCGCGGCATAAATCAATTCAAGGTAAAGGTGGTATAATATGGCAAAAGCAAAAGCGTCCAAGTATGTTAAGATTGCCGGTATCTGCTGTATCGGAACGTTTTTGATTATCGGAGGCGCGTTTCTGAAAAGCAAAGCGCACGCCGAGCCTCTTTCGCAGGGCGCGGCTCAATCAGGCGCGGACAAAGTGATCGAGATCAAAGAGAAGATGTTCATCGCGCAGACCAACGACATCTATCTCAACTCCGAGGACTATCTCGGAAAGACGATCCGTCTCGAAGGGTTGTTCAAAACGGAACAGTACGCCGGGGAGGAAGCTGCCCCCTATTGTTTCGTGCTGCGCTACGGCCCCGGCTGTTGCGGTTATGACGGCAGTGCCGGCTTCGAAGTGGCTTGGGCCCCGCGTACCGGCATTTCAAACGACCCGCAGGTCAGCGTACTCGCCCCCAAGTACCCCAAGGAGGACGACTGGGTGGAGGCCGTCGGTACATTAAGCACCTACGAGGAGGACGGCTACCCGTACATCTACCTGCAATTAACGTCCCTTAACGTGAAAAAAGACCGGGGCGCGGAGTTTGTGAGCCAATAGGGCTGTATGTACTATATTAGGGTGATGGCTTGTCGCGGCAGGGTAGCGGGCAGCCTCTGGGCGGCTGTGCAACCTTTCTGTGGCTATGCCGCCTACGGGTAGCAATGCCGCCCCACCGCCCCGCCAAAAATAGTTTTTTCAAATTTTTCTCAAGAAAGATGTAAAACCGCTTGACTTGGAGTTAACTCCAAGGAGCAGGCTTATAACAACAATAATAGGAGACCGTCAACAAGGCGGGAACAGCAAGGAAAACATGGAATATCGTCAGATAGGAAAAACAGGTATACAAGCAAGCGTCATCGGCCTCGGCTCCGAAGGGATTGCCCGTATTTCCGCCGCCGAAACGGATCGTGTCATCGGTTTTGCTATAGATCAGGGCATAAACATCATGGACTGCTGTATGCCCGGCCTTGAAGTGCAGAACCATATCAACCGGGCATTGCGGGGAAAACGTGAAAAAATGCTCATCCAGGGGCATATCGGATCTTCCGCCACCGACGGACAATACGACGCAAGCCGGGATATTGGGACATGCAGGAGCAATTTTGAGAATCTTCTGAAAGGTTTGGGAACCGGTTATATAGACTTTGGTATGCTTTTTTTCGTAGATACCGACAAGGATTTTTCCCTTTGTTTTGAAGATGATCTGCTGGAATATGTTATGAGGTTGAAAGAAAAAGGGGTGATCCGTGCCATAGGCGCAAGCTGCCATAACAGCGAAATTGCCGGACGTATCGCGGAAACCGGCGTGGTCGATCTTATTATGTTCAGCGTTAATCCTGTCTTTGATATGACTCCGGTTAATTCAGATATTTACGAACTCCTTGACGATACCAAACTAAGAGAAAAATACACCCTCTCCATTGAGCCGGGGCGGATGCGTTTTTATCAGCTTTGCGAACAGCGCCAGGTTTCCATAACCGTAATGAAAACCCTGCTTGCGGGGAAACTGCTGTCATCTGAATTTTCACCCCTTGGTAAAGCGATGAGCGTCAGTCAATGTATCCATTACGCCCTTACCCGCCCCGCGGTCGCAAGCGTACTCCTGGGCGCAAAAAGCGAAGCGGAGATTACGGGGGAACTATCATGAAAAATCTAATGAACATACTTTTACTTTTTTCATCATTACACAAGGAGGAAAAACATTATGCGTAATATGATATTTTCGTTTTTGATGGTTTTTGTCTGCGCCACAGCTTTGTCATTATGTATGCGCAGAATGGGGAAAGGTTTAGTATGCAGAAAGTCGGACGCTTTGATTCCGGTGTTGAGATTTTTAAGCAAACCGGAGATGTAACGGTA
>JAIRNN010000167.1 GCA_031257995.1 Spirochaetaceae bacterium
TCACGGCTCACGGCTCACGGCTCACGGCTCACGGCTCACGGCTCACGGCTCACGGCTCACGGCTCACGGCTCACGGCTCACGGCTCACGGCTCACGGCTCACGGCTCACGGCTCACGGTAAATTCGTGTACCCCTCCCCTTCATAATATTTTACGGAAAGCATGTCAAGCCCCCTCTAAAAAACACTTTTGCTACTTACCTTTCCCCGGTTATACCCCTTCCCGGGACCGTTTTAACCCCCTCCCAAAAGTTTTAAGCTCCCCGGCGAAAGCCATAAGCTCTCTTGATAAAAACGCGAATAATTCTTTTTGCAATAAAAATAACCATTTGCGCGATAAAAAGACCTATTTGCGCGATAAAAATACCTCTTTTCACGGCGGAAAGACTTCTTTTTACGATAGAAAGACTTATTCTTACGGCGGAAATACCTCTTTTCACGGCGGAAATACCTCTTTTTACGGCGGAAATACTTCTTTTCACGATAGAAAGACTTATTCTTACGGCGGAAATACCTCTTTTCACGGCGGAAATACTTCTTTTCACGATAGAAAGACTTATTCTTACGGCGGAAATACTTCTTTTCACGATAGAAAGACTTATTCTTACGGTGGAAATACTTCTTTTTACGGCAGGGTATTCTTTTCGGTAAATTACCGCAGAGATGCGGCCTTATATATTGTCTTTGGAGGTTTTGAGTATGGCGAGTGATTATGTTCCGTCTCGCGACGCGGCGTTCGACATGTGGTTTAACAACCTTGTGGAGTATGTTCTTGCGCGGGTTCTGGCGGGGACACCGGCCCGGCCGCACATTCCGGCTGCGGAGGCGGAGGCGCTGGCCGCCTCTTGCACGGCTTGGCACACGGCCTACGTTCCCACACAAAAGCCCCACACTTCGGTTGACACGGAGGCGAAAAATGACGCGAAAAAGGCGGCACTGAAGGTTATCCGGCCCTTTGTGAACCGCTATCTGCGCTATTCGCCGGTTACGGACGAGGACCGCACGGCTATGGCTATCCCCAACCACGACACGCACCCGACACCGGTGCCCCGGCCCGACGACATCCCGGAGGTGGAGACCCTTACGCCCAAGCCGCGCATCCTGCGGTTCCGTTTCCGCCGGGCGAATAGGAAGCGCTGGGGGAAGCCGGACGGCGTTCACGGCATGGAGCTGGTGTGGGTCATCGCGGAGGCGCCTCCCGTGAGGGTGGCGGATCTGGTTCATTCGGCGTTCGCCACAAAGAGCCCGCTGACGCTGGCGTTTGAGGAGGACGAGCGGGGGAAACGGGTCTACTACGCGGCGCGGTGGGAGACGGACGCGATGAAGAAGGGGGACTACAGCGAGATTTATGCGGCGGTGATTCCGTGAGCCCCGAAGGGGCCTTCCTTGGGGGCGGCGTGATGTGAAAGAACGGCGGCGCCCCCTACGGGGGCGGGAAATCGGTACGTTCCAGCCAGTTCCGATGGCCGGAATGAGGCTGGTTGCGAAGGAGGCGGGTATGACGTAGTTTTGTGTAAGTTTGGGTATGGCCCCGGATGCGGGGAGGACGGATATTCGGTGGACGGAAGTGAGCGCGTTCACAAAAGATAAAAAAGTTATGCGACATTGGACTTGCAAAGCAAGTCTTAAAAATGAAATCTCAACGCATAACAAAACTATGGGCCATAGTAAAGGAGAAAAATTATGGCAAAGAAAAGATTTATTGTTCTGGTTCTCGCGGTTTTCATCGCGGGAGGGGCATTTGCCCTGCCTGAGTTCAAACTCAGCGCGGGCGCAGGCGGGTACTTCACCAGTGATTTTGGCGGAGGAGCCGAAGCATCAATGGGCGGGCAAACCATGTCGAGAAAAACCCCCTATTTCGGCGGCGGCGGTCTCGCGTTCCTTGACGCGACCTATGCGGAACTGTCGTTGGGATTTTTCGGCGGCGGCGGTACGTTCAAAACGGACATGGGCGGTTCAAGCAGCGAAAGCGATACGTCCATTACGGGGTTCGATATTGGCCTGTTGGGAAAATATCCCTTTGCCGTCAGCGAAAAGCTTTCGGTATTCCCCCTTTTGGGCATCAGCTACCGGATTATGCTTTCCGTAAAAGATGAGGATGGGAACCAATATCAAAATTCCGACGGGGATGACGCTCCGGGGGATTTCAGCGCGCTATGGATTAGATTTGGCGGCGGTTTGGATTTTTCTTTCACCGATCATGTTTACTTGCGCGGGGGACTCTTGTATGGGTTACGGCTTGCGAATAAATTTGAAAATGACATGGTTGACGAAATACCATCCGCCGCAGATCCGAAAACCTTACTTGGGCATGGCCTTGAGGTAAAGATTGCCGTGGGGTACCGGTTCTAGCAGTTTCGTTGGTAACGCAAAAACGCCCGGCGCCGAATTGAGCGATAACCATTTATCGGGAAATGTGGCGCCGGGAATTTTCTTGCGGGGGGCAAGGTCCGCCAATTCCGGCGTCAATGCGCCTTGCTTCACGCAGCTTCAAAACAATAAATTTTTTTTATCACGAAACATTTATCGTATCGAACAAAGCGGCGGCAGATTGAATAATCGCTGTGCGATTATTTAACTTTTTAATCTGTGTAATCGGTGAACAATGAAACCCTTCCGCGTTTTCCGTGGTTAAAAGAATAAAACCACAGTTGAAGCGGAAGGACGCGGAAGGGGTTCATGCCTGTCTTTTTCCGCGCGCTTTCCGCGCCTTCCGTGGTTTTATTTGGTTGCGGCGGACACTTTAGGCCGATAGCGAAGGAGGCGGGTATGACGTAGTTTTGCATTGGTTAAGGTATGGCCCCCGTTGCGGGGGCTGGCCTTCCGGGGCCCTGTTGCATTTATTTATGGAGTCTGTTCCAAGACTCATTTGTATTGGAGTATTACTGTCAGTTGACAAAGAGGTAAGGAATTAACCGCGAAGGCGAATAAGGATAGAGGTGTACTGGTTTGATAGCCTATCGGCTTTACAAACACTCTTGAAAGCTGGCAAAACAGACGGATTGGCGATAAAAGGCGCGGCTGCCGGTAAAAACCTTCCGCGCCTTCAGTACTGCGGCGCCGAAGCTGGTATCCAAGCGCCGCCTTTATTGGCGCCGCGCTATGCTGCATAACCGCGCTAACGCCCCTAGCACAACCCAAGTTGCGCCATGCGCAACCGTTGTGCCTGTTTCTGGCGCGGCATTGGGTGCCTTAGCGGTTAAATTTTCTTGAAGGTTCGCTGTAAACATGGTTGTTCTAAGATTCGTTTGGGGTTTTGGAACAGGCTCTATGGTAAAACATTTATGGGGCCCACACCGTGCTGCAGGAATAGCAGAAACTCACTCAATGTTTCGCGAGAGGCATTGGATGCCCGCAGAGGGGGATAGCGTAAGCCCGCAGGTCTGGAGCGAAGGGGGAGACATCCCCCTCCTTATAGTTTCTTAAGTAGAACAACTATATGTCGGTTTTGAAACAGCCTCATCTCTTAATCTATATCATCTGCGAACACCCGTATTCAGTGGTTCCGCCGGTGCGGGATAGCGTTTCACCGTAGCATCGCGGAAGACAAAGACGGCTTCGATACCGGGGAAACGGGAGAGGAGGCCGCAGCCTTGTTCGTAGCCCAGAACGAAGAGTGAGGTGGAAAGCGCGTCGGCATCCAGGGAACTTTCGGCGATGACGGTAACGGAGAGGAGTCCGGAATCGGCGGGATAGCCGGTCTTGGGGTCGAGAATATGGTGGTAGCGAACACCGTTTTCTTCAAAGAAGCGTTCGTATACGCCTGACGTGACGAGGGTTTCATCGGCGGATTCCTCCACGGCGAGGTATTCGCCTCGCGGGGAGAACGGGTTTTGAATGCCGATGCGCCATTTCTGTTTGGGGGTTTTGCTCCCGTGCGCGTAAATATTGCCGCCTAAGTCGATAACGGCGCGGCGTATTCCGGCTGCTCTGAGTATATTGACCAGTTCATCGGCGGCGTATCCTTTGGCGATACCGCCTAAGTCGAGACTCATACCTTCATATTTTAAGAACACGGTTTGGTTTGCTTCGTCAACCTCGATGCCGCAGTAATCGATCAGAGACAGGGCGGCGGCGATCTCGCTTTCTCCCGGCAGTCGGGCGTTCTCGGCGCCGATGTTCCATAACTTGACCAAGGGGCCTACCGCCGGGTTAAACGCGCCGTCTGTCAGGTTCGCAAAAAACAGCGCGCGTTGAAGCACCGTGATGAGTTCGCCGCTTACGGCGACGGGCCGGATACCGGCGTTTTGGTTTACCTGCGAGAGCTCACTTACGCCTGAAATTTCGTTCGCGCTCATGACGGCTTCGATCGCGGAGAGGCGGTGAAAAAGGGTTGTGTAAAGGTCGTTCTTGCCGTTTTCAAACAGGAATATGTTGCACACGGTGCCCAGCGCGAATGTGGAACGGCTTTCTTCGATGATGGGGACGCAGGCGGTGAGCAGAATTGTCGGCAGGCAGATGAAAAACAAGATTTGCCCGCCGCTTTTACTGTTATTTCTTCTTTGAATTTTTTCATAACGCCAGTTCAAATCTGAAGTGCGCATAAATGCTCCAAAAAGCCCCCGTTAGGACAAGGTGTTCTAACATCTTGTGGGGACAATTATTGATTTTTTCATCAATCCTGTCAAGCTGCCCTTGAGGAGAAACACGGATTCAACCACGAAAAACTATAACAGGGATGCCATAAACGCGTCTATCAACTTGTTGCACTTGTAGATTTTATGTCATTTTGTAATACAAAGACCACAATTTATATGCTGTTTTTCAATATGTATAGCCAACCTTTTAACAAATATGCAGGAGTTCTTATAAAATAACATAAATCTTTGGAGGTGTTTATGGTAATAGTTGAGACTGTTTTTGTTGGTCTTGTAACATCAGTTATACATGATATTCTAAAATGTTTTGTCGCACCAATAGAACATAATAAGCGAAAAACAACAGTGGCTGCAAAAGAAATTGTAAGCTTTCTAAACGAAAAAGAAATTGCACAATTTGACACATTGTTCAATTCGGGGCTGTTTCAGGAATATATAGAATCGCCACAAGTTTGCGATGTTATATATAATTATGCGGTAACTATTCAGTCGCATGGAAAATCAGGAATAAAAACCACGGAAAATGCGGACAAGACGCGGAAAAGCAACCGTAAAATGCCGCGTGATTCCGTGCCTTCCGTGGTTAATTCCTTGGGTTTCATTGATCGACTGAATAGTTACAACCAAACAATAAAAATAGTTTTAGACAGCGCGGGATACCAACAGTGTAAAACCGTCAAAGACTTCGCGCCGCTTCACGGTATAGAACTCCTGTTCCCGCCCGCGTATTCGCCCGATCT
>JAIRNN010000175.1 GCA_031257995.1 Spirochaetaceae bacterium
ACTGCTCCAGTTCGGCTCTGGTTAGTACGGTAATGGCCTTGTTCCCCTCTGGTTTCACAGATTACCCTGTTTTTACCGTTATGTCAAATGAATCCGGGCAAATTTACCCACTTTTTCCCCGACTGAATAGTTACAAATAAAGGTTTGTTACCGGTTCTCGCAGTGGGACTGCGGGTTGCAGGGCACTGTTTACCGCATTCGCGCTCGCGCTCGTTTTGACGGGCTGTACGGAAACGGTGGAACTGAATGTCGGGGACCTCCCCGCAGAGGGGGTAGCGTAAGACCAAACGGAGGAAGGTACGGACACGCCTTTAAGCGTGGACGTATCGACCGGAGTGCGTGTCTGTAGCGAGGGAAGATTTCCCCCTTTAAGGCCGAAATTACTGCTTTAGACCAGTTTTGCTACAGCCTCGAACAGCACGACGCTGAACCCTGCCGCGAGTGGAATGACGATGTTGTCCACATTTCGTAGCGGCAGGGCTTCCACGACCATCGTCACCAGCGCGGTACCCAGTGAGATGAGAATGCGCCGCGTTACGGCCCAAGTACTTATGAACACCGTGATAAAGCAGATCACCGATCCCTCGACGCTTTTTCCGCGCAGGAATTTTGGCCTGAGTTTTCCGAAGGGCCGCCCGACAAGGCCGGAAAGTCCGTCGCCAAAGGCAAGCGCGTAGATCGCGGCGTGGGTTGCGGTACTGTTTTCTGATCCCATAGGCGAAAAGGCCGGAAAGATGACGAGCGCGAGTATCGCCCCCAACGCAAGCGTTATCGGACCGAGGACAAGTTTTCCTGTTTCGCGCGGCCTTGACGCAAACGCCGTGATCCGTGAGAGGAGGAGAATCGTGCGTCCTTTGAGCCTCAAAAGTTCGCAACCCAGATAAAAGAGGCTTCCCATGCACAACAGCGCGATGGTAAGCGGCCGGTTTATACCGGCAAGCGCGGGGGTAAACGCAATGAGCAGGTGGATGCCCTTACGGAGCAGTTCTTTCTTGAACCGTTCCTGGAGGTCGTGATTTAGCAGTAGGCTCATGGTGTTACGTTTTCCCCGATTGTTCTGCCCACCTTAGCGCAAGGCTTAGGGCGTGTCCGCAAAGTCCCTCCGCTTCGGCGATGATTTGCGCCGCTTCCAGATAGCGGGCCGTATCTGCGCCGTCTTCACAACGGAGACTCGTCACGATCTTCAGAAAATGGCGCACGGAAAGGCCGCCGGAAAACCGGGAAGAACCCATCGTCGGCAGGGTGTGGTTGATCCCGGCGGAATAGTCGCCGAGTGCTTCGGCAGAGGCGCTTCCGATGAAAAGAGAACCGTAGTTGGTAAGCTCAAGGTTCCACTTGTCCGGGTCTCTGACGTGGAGTTCCAGATGTTCCGGGGCGATCCGGTTTGCGGCGGCAATTGCCTCCTTCCGTGTACCGTAGACGATCAAAAGCCCTCCCGCGTCAAGCGAGGCACGGGCCGTTTCCCCTGATTGACTCGATGTACCCAATGACGGAGCTTCCAGTTGCCTCTCCACCTCGGCTTCGACGGCCCCAGCAAATTGCCCGTCCGGCACGAGGGCGCGGGCGCGGGCATCGGTGTCATGCTCGGCTTGCGCGATAAGATCGGCGGCAATGAGGGCGGGCCGGGCGCTTTTGTCGGCGATGATCAGCACATCCGTCGGTCCGGCCACCGCCTCAATGCCCACTTCGCCGAACAACTGACGCTTGGCCTCCGCAACATACTTGTTTCCCGGCCCGACGATGATGTCGGCGCGGGGCACGATCTCCCCCGAACGTGCCGCACTCGCCGCATCCGCGCCGTCCGCATCCACCCCTAAGGCAAACGCGGCGACGGCCTGTGCGCCGCCGATGGCAAAAACACGGTGCGCCCCCGCGAGACTGGCGGCGGCCATGATACGATAGTCGGGTAAGCCGTCTTCCTGCGGTGCCGAGGTGACGCATATTTCCCGCACTCCCGCAACGGTAGCGGGGATAACGCCCATCAGCACCGTTGAGATGAGCGGATACCGGCCGCTAGGGACATACACGGCGGCCCGTTCAAGCGGTATCACCCGTTGGCCGACAAACACGCCCGCCGCCGTCTCCCATTCTTTCCATCCTTTCCGTTTTTCCTGTTCTTGCCAATCGTCTTTCACTATGGAAGAAACCTGCTCTTTCTGCAAACCTGCGAAGGCGCGAATGTTCGCCGCCGCAAAACTCAGTGCGTCAAAAAGAGTCGGTTCCTCCCGCCGTAAGCGTTCATAGGCGGAGCGAACCACCGGAGCGTCAACCTCAAACTTTTCGAGTTTCACATGGTCAAACCGGATGCCGTACTCTTGTAACGCCGCAACGCCGTTTTTCCGGATGTTCAGGATGATCCCGCGCACCGTTTCACGCACCGTCTCGCATGCCGCCGTACTATCGGCAGTTTCTTCGGCGGGCCTAAAATTTTCATTAAACAGTCCAATATGTATCGTTTTCATTAAATTCCACCTTGTCAAGTTTTAGAACGTATGTTATACTATAGCCATGAAGCGGTTTCTTTTAACAGGTATTCTTATTTTACAGACTTTTACGGCTTTTGCTCAATCGGCCACCCTTGAAGTCTACGAGGAGCTTTACAACGGGACTCCCACTTGGCAAGGTAAACTTGCCATCCTACAGGAAATGACCGCCGAGAACATCGACGGTTCGGTGGACTTTTATGCCAAAGCGTTTAACGATCTCATGTTGACCTACCGGAGCCTCAAACACGGTAGTACCGAATGGGCAAGCGCGAACAACATCACGCATATCCTCATCGCCGAATTAGTCTCTGCCGGATACGAGGCGGCCGGGGACAACCTCTGGCGCTGTTACCAGGTTTCTACCGATCCCATCGTACAGGCGAAAGCGCTTGTCGCGCTCGGAGAGCTGAAAATCGAGTCCCATTACGCCGATGTCGAGCAGACGGTCCGCTGGCTGAACGCAAACTCCGAACCGGCAAACCGGCAGAACGATGAAATCATCGCGGCCGGTGGGTTTACCGCCCTCGAAAAATACGGCAAGCCGGAAGGTTATCTTGCCGCCTTTATCGGTTTGGAAAGCTGGTACCGCGAATTTGTAAAACAATCTGCCCGGTCCGCCGTCACCGCCCTGTTACAAGACCCCGCTCTTCTTTTACCCGATATTATCATGTCGGCGCAATACACTCCCCTGTTGAAACAAAAGGCGCTTCTGTACGTGGACGGTTCATCGCTTGACATCTCACAAAAAGCGGACATCGCGTCCCGATCCCTGTTGCAAGGTTGGCTATCGTATTCCAGCAATCAGCGCATCGCTCAGGAGCTGATGGATTTACGACGAATCGCCCTCCAGATGATCCGCAAGTACGGCTCGAACGGGGCAAAAGAAACGTATTCGGCGGTGGACCGCTCGTTACGCGAGGGTGCTCTTGACGAAAAAATCGACAGTATTCTCGTGCTGGGTGTTCTGAAGACACCGGAATCAACGAATATTCTCATTGACTACGCGCAGACACTCAATGAAAGCCGACGCATAGCCAATTCCCTGCCGATTGACGATCGGCTCATGCGGTTGCTCGTGCCGGCTATGAGTACTTCAAGCGACCCGCGGGTACAAGACACGCTTCGTCAGATACAGGCCGTGCCGTGGAGTAACACCGTTCTCAACTTGGTACGCGAAGCTTTGGCGAAACTCGGTTAAGGTAGGGGAAGTCGCGGCAAATTGCCTATCCCTCGTTCCAGCCCATTCTCCGGTCGATAGGGCGGTATGGGCAGACCTCTTTTGCGGCCATCTTGGGCCGGAACGTTTGAGGCGGTCTGTAACCCCTTTTTAGCCGTAAAGCAGGCGGTTATCCCGGCGGAGACGCGGGTTTGGCGGCGTTTTGGGCAGAAACCCGGATTGGTTGTCTCACAAGTCCTACGGGTTTTCAGATTGAAGCCGGGCTAAAGTTTGGCTAAAGCCTTACAAAACTGCATTTTTAGCGGAAGTTAAACTATGTTTGGCTTGTAGAAACTTGAGGTTTCTAAACACCTCTATGGGGAATTAATGGCACCCAATGTTCCGGCTGTATATGATGTTTTGGCGGCCAGAATAGAAAAATGCGCAGCATTTTTAGTACTGACAAAATACGGCAGTGATTGGACTTTACCCCATTAGGCAGACACCATTAAGCGACTTGCCTTGAGTTAAACACATCAGGCGCCATATAGTCAAGCGCCGAATGGATACGAAGGCGATTGTAATA
>JAIRNN010000177.1 GCA_031257995.1 Spirochaetaceae bacterium
CGAGATGCGCGGGTTGAAACTTGAGAACGAATGCCTGTCGTTCTACATCAAGCCCGTCAATGGCTTGGATCTGCCGAAGATAATGCAGTGGATGAAGCAGACGTTCTCCGTCCGCCTCAGCGTGCTGACGGGAAGGACAGGCCACGTCTGGGGGGAGCGGTATGATTCGGAAATCTTGCCGGGGGATCCGCCTGAGGGGACGGGGGAAGTTGACTGGGCGGCGTTGGAAACATCGGCGAAAACGAAGGTTCCGGCGGCTATTGCCTACACCTTGTCTTGGGGCAGCCCCCGCTCGAACGGGATGACGATAACGACGAGTTTTTCGGCGAAAAACGCTTCCAAACCAGCGTCTCCACCCGGCTAACGGCCCCGATTTACAGCCAAAAGGGGGTTCCGGCAAGCCTTATACGTCTCGGCCCAAGATGGCCGCAAGAGAGGTCTGCCCAACACCGCATGATTAAGCCGTAATTAATGCCGGGGTCTTAGGGGCGGAGCCCCTAGGAGAGGGGGTAGCGGAGGGCGCAAGACCGGAGCGAGGGGGAGGCTTCCCCCAACTAGTCCTATAATTTTCAATTGTCCGCTTTCCATTTTCAATTTCCCGTAGGGAAGGAGACGGAACCTGTTGCATTTATCTGCGGTGAAGCATTTTTAGAGCCAACGCCGTGTTATGGAAATACCAAAACGTGCTCAATGTTTCGCACGTGGCATCGGGTGTCCCCCTCTTTATGTTTTCTTAAGTAGAACAACTATAACCACAGACAGCGGGATGACACGGATTAAACATAAAACCCGCGTTAATCAGTGCCATCTGTGGTTAATCGTGAAAAGGCTCGTTTACTTCTGTTCGGCCCGGCGCTTTTCCTCGTATTTCTTGATGAGCTCCTCGGAGATGTTCTGGGGGACTTTGCCGTATTTCTCGAATTCCATCGAGAACTCGGCTTTTCCCTGGGTCATGCCGCGGAGGGCGGTGGAGTAACCGAACATTTCGGAGAGCGGAACTTCGGCATCGACGCGGGAGAAGGTGCCGTCCTCGGTGGTGCTGATGATGACACCGCGCCGCTGGTTGATCGAGCCGAAGATGTTGCCCTGGAACTCGGTGGGGCCTTCCACGGAGACCTTCATGATGGGTTCGAGGATGCAGGGCCTCGCCTTGCCGTAGGCTTCGCGGAACGCGCCGATAGCCGCCTGCTGGAACGCGATGTCGGATGAGTCGACCGGGTGGTATTGGCCGTCGTTGATGACACAACGGATGTTGACGATGGGAAAGCCGATGAGAGAGCCCTTATGCAGGGCCGCCTTGAAGCCTTTGTCGCAACTGGGGATGTATTCATTCGGGATAACGCCGCCTTTGATGTTGTCCACAAACTCGTAATCGCCATCAGGGTACGGCTCCATAAACCCGGCGACCCGGCCGTACTGCCCCGCGCCGCCAGTCTGCTTCTTGTGCGTGTAGTTGAATTCGGCATGCTGCTGGATCGTTTCCCTGTAGGCGACCTGCGGCATCCCCGTCTCGACATCACACTTGTACTCGCGCCGCATACGTTCGATGTACACTTCGAGGTGAAGCTCGCCCATACCCTTGATGATGGTCTGGTTGCTCTCCGGGTCAACGTAGGTCTGGAACGTCGGGTCTTCTTTGGTGAAGCGGCCAAGCGCCTTGCCCATCTGGTCACCGCTTTTCTTGTCCTTGGGCGTGATAGCGAGGCTGATCACCGGATCGGGCACGAACATAGACGACATCGCATAGTTGAGACCGCCGCCGCAGAACGTGTCGCCGGACGCGCAGTCAACGCCGAACAAGGCCACGATGTCGCCGGGAACACCCTCGTTAATGTCTTCCATATTGTCCGAATGCATACGGACCAAGCGGCCCACCTTGAACTTCTTGCGGGAGCGGGTATTTACGAGCTCCTCACCCTTGCGGAGCGACCCCTGATAGATGCGGACATAGGTGAGCTGCCCGTACTGGCCGTCCTCCAGCTTGAAACCGAGCGCGACCGTCGGGCTTTTCGCGTCACAGGAGAGCTCTTTTTCTTCCTCGTTTTTGTCGAGGTCGAGGGCAAAGTTTTTCACCTCCGTCGGGTCGGGCAGATAGTAGGTTACCGCGTCAAGCAGGGTCTGAATCCCCTTGTTCTTGTAGGCGCTGCCCATCATCACCGGCACAAACTGCTCGGCCAGCGTCCCCTTACGAATCGCGCTGCGGATAAGGTCTTCAGGAATAGCCTCCCCATCCAGAAAACGCTCGGCAAGCTCGTCGGAAAAAAGCGAAACGCTGTCGATAAGCTCCTCGCGGTGCTTCTCCGCATCCGCCTTCATGTGGGCCGGAATCTCGGCGATACGCATATCCGTCCCCTGGTCGCCGTCAAAGTACACGGCTTTCATCGTTACCAGATCGACAACCCCTTCCAGCTTGTCCTCAAGCCCGATGGGTAGTTGGATAGGCACCGCGTTGAGTCCCAGTTTTTCGCGGAGCTGCGTCCTCACCCGCAACGGATTCGCGCCGGTACGGTCACACTTGTTGACAAAAGCGATACGCGGGACGTGGTAACGCTTAAGCTGCCGGTCAACCGTAATCGACTGACTCTGCACCCCCGCGACCGCGCACAGCACCAAGACCGCCCCGTCAAGAACCCGCAACGACCGCTCAACCTCAATCGTAAAATCGACGTGCCCCGGCGTGTCGATCAAGTTCACCGTGTAATCCTTCCATTCAACCTGCGTCGCCGCCGACTGAATCGTAATCCCCCGCTCGCGCTCAAGTTCCATGTGGTCCATGGTCGCGCCCACACCGTCCTTCCCGCGGACCTCGTGAATCGCGTGAATCTTATTCGTGTAAAAAAGAATGCGCTCAGAGAGGGTCGTTTTGCCCGAATCAATGTGCGCGCTGATGCCGATATTACGCATCTTCGAGATGTCAAAAGCCATGTTTCCAGATACTCCTTGTAAATGCCTTGGGATAGTTACCCTAGTATGATAAGTTTAATCAAAATCTGCAAATTTGACAAGAGGGGGCGCAGCAATTTTACTTTTATGGGGCGGGGGAAGTCTCCCCCTCGCTCCAGCCCGCCGCCCGCAAGCGGGCTTAGGGTCTTACGCTACCCCCTTTCCTAGGGGCTCCGCCCCTAAAACCCCGCCTTAGTCACAGCCTTCATCCCAAAAAACCGCAGATAGCGCCATAAATGGCATCACAGGGTGCAACTTCTTTTTCGGGGCGCTTAGGCGGCGAGGATGAAGTCGCGGACCGGAGGACCCAGAGACCGCTCTCCTCTTTGGATTTAAGCGTTAGCATATAGCGGAACCATAGGTTCCGGTGGCATTCGTTTCGTTCCACAGCATCCCTGCCTGCCTGCACCGTCTTTGTACTGCCGTCTTATTCGCGCTCTCTATCGGCTCTGAACCAATGCAGTACCCACGCCGTTTGTATTCCCCATAATCCGCCTTCCCCCGGTTGTGCCGGATATACGTGCAGGGGTTTACTATCCCCGGCGGAAGTTTGTGTTCCTTATACGCCTCCAGCCGGTTCAAGACTTCCCCGGCCTTGCTCTCCCGCGTAAGCCCTGCCAGCTCCTCCGCCCACGGCGCGCGCCGCTTCTCATCCCCCTGAAAAAGATACTTCCCAAAACTATACAGGTTCTCCGCCGGATGGTAAAAATCCAGTGTCTGAACGGCGTCCGGAAACAGTTCTTCCCCATGTTCCGTATCCCCGCCGCTGACAATTACCGCCTGTTCATACTTCCCATACCCGTTGCGCGCCGCGCGCTCAAACTCATACTTCTTTAACTCCTCCGCCGGGCCGGTATACGGCGCCTGTTCCTTTTTCTGTATGTCATGGGTTATCCCGTCCTTCCGTGTCCGTAAACCGCCGCTGCCGAACACTATCCCCCCACCTATCTTGTAACTATTGACCGGCATGTGGTTACGAGGGGAAGAGCAGTAATTCGGGGTCGACCGGTTTGGGGGCTTTGCGGACAGCGGGGTTTGTCGGCAGCGGAGTTGGTGTTTTGGCTCTGAGTTTGGCTTCGATTTGGGCGGCGCGGACGAGGACGGGTTCGGAGAGGCCGGCCATGCGGGCGACGTGGATGCCGTAACTCTGCATGGACGCGCCTTCGCGGAGACGGCGTTTGAAGACGATGGCGCCGCCGCTTTCTTCGATGTCCATCGAGCGGTTTGTCAGGCCGGGGTGGGACATAAGCGAAAGTTCGTGGTAATGGGTGGCAAAAAGGGTGCGGCATTTGAGGCGGTTGAGGATGTCCTCACATACGGCTTGGGCGATGGCTCTGCCGTCGTTGGTGCCGGTGCCGCGTCCAACTTCGTCCATGATGACGAGGCTCCGCTCGCTTGCCGTGTTGAGGATGTAGGCGGTTTCGTTCATCTCGACGAGGAAAGTCGATTCGCCCCGCGCGAGGTTATCCTGGGCACCGACACGGCAGTAGATGCGGTCGACGATGCCGATGGAGGCTTTGGTCGCCGGGATGAAGCTGCCCATCTGCGCCATGATGACGAATAACGCGCACTGGCGGAGATAGGTGGACTTTCCAGCCATGTTGGGCCCGGTGATGAGGACGAAAGGCGGGTCACCGCCGCCCAAGATCACATCGTTCGGGACAAATTCCCGGCGGGGCAGGTGGGCCTCGACAACGGGATGGCGGCCTTCGAGGACGTGGATCGTGTTCTGTTCTTGCACATCAGGCTTTATCCAGCAGCGAATCGTCGCGGCCTGGGCAAGCGAGGCGGCGACATCGGTCTCGGCGATTCTTTGGGCGGCGGAAAGAATTTCGGGGATCAATTGCTTCGCCTGTTCGCGCAATTCCAGAAAGAGTTTTTTCTCGGTTTCGACAATCCGGTCGTTCGCCCCGTTTATATCCGATTCAAGCGAGGAGAGCTTTTCGGTGGTGAACCGTCCGCCGCCTGAGACCCCCTGCCGCCTGATAAAGGAGGAGGGAACCTTTTCCAGTTGCGCGTTGGACACCTCGAAAAAATAGCCGATAAGCCGATTGTAGTTGATTTTCAGGTTGGGGATGCCGGTCGCCGCCTTTTCCTGTTCGAGATAATCGGAGAGCGTCTTTCTGCCGTTGTCGCGCAACTCGTGGAGGCGGTCAAGCTCGGCATCGTAGCCGTGCTGGATGAGCTTCCCCTCGGTCAGCAGGATAGAAGGCTCTTCCAGCAACGCCCTTTCCAGCAGGTCCCGCAACCCGTTCAGTTGGGAAAGCGCTTGTTCCCGTGCTGTTGTCGCGCCGTTGTATTCCGTTTCAAAAGGCAAATTCAACCCCGAAACGGCGTTGTCAAGCAGGAAAAACTGCGAGAGCGCGTTTTTCGCCATTGCCATATCCTTGCCGTGCGCCCGGTCCATCGCCAGCCGCGAACAAAACCGTTCCAAGTCCTGTATCTTGGCGAGAATGGCGCGGACTTCGGCCAGTTTTGCCTGGTTCCGGTAGAAAAGCTCCACCATCGAGAGCCGTTTTTCAATCGCCTCTATCGAACGAAGCGGGTGGAGCAACCGGTTAACCAAAAGCCGCCGTCCCATGCCGGTCTTTGTCTCATCAAGCGTCTCAAGCAATGTGTATTTGGCGCTGCCGTCACTCAGATTGCGGATCAGCTCAAGGTTTCGCTGGGAAGATTCGTCGATTCCGACAAACTCATCGTCGCCGTAGCACTGAATGTTGCGGATATGGCCCAAGAGACTGCCCGCCGTTATATCGATGTAGTCAAGCAGCACCCCGGCGGAAACCACCTCTGGCGAATGTTCCTGCAAGCCGAACCCGCGCAGCTTGGGCGCGCCAAACTGCCGTTCCAGCCGCCGCCAACTGCGCTGCGCGTCAAACTGCCAGTCCATCCAGCGGTCGATCACGAGGCTCGTCCGGTTCTTTACCGCGCGGATGAGCGCGTCGTCGCTGTTGAAAAGGGATTCCTGTACGACAATCTCTTTGATTTGGAGACGCTCAAGCTCACACGCCAAGTATTCGCTGCCGCCCGTCAGAGGAAACGAGGTCGAAAAGAACGCGCCGGTTGACAGGTCGATATACGAGAACGACACGCTCTTCTTCCCGGCAAAAAGCGCGGCAAGGTAATTCGAGGCGCCGCCTTCAAGATAGTCCTCGTCAATCGCCGTCCCCGGCGTGATCACCTCGACAACCTGCCGCTCAATGAGTCCCTTTTTCGCCATCTCGCCGGTTTGCTCGCAGATAGCTATCTTTTTCCCGTGTTTTAAAAGACGCGCGATGTAACTCCGCGCCGCATGGTAAGGTATCCCGCACATGGGAAGGCCGTTTCGAGACGTGAGCGTAAGGTTCAGCAGTGCCGAGACTTCAATCGCGTCCTCGGCAAACATCTCGTAAAAATCACCTAATCTAAAAAACAGTACTTCACCGTGATGCTCGCTTTTTATGCTGTAGTACTGCGAGAGCATCGGAACTTCCATGTATCAATCCAACTTTTTCACGGAGTTTTTTCCTCCTCTATCGACGCGATCTGGTCAACACGGCGCTGATGGCGGCCGCCTTCAAACCCGGTTTCCAGCCATGTTTGTACTATTAACTTAGCAAGATCAACACCGACCACCCGCCCGCCCAGAGCGAGCGCGTTGGCGTTGTTATGGGCGCGGGACATCTTGGCCGAATAACAATCCGAGCATACCACACAACGGATACCCTTCACCTTGTTTGCCGCGAGGCTCATCCCCACGCCGGTACCGCAGAAGAGGAGCGCCTTCTCGCACTCGCCCCGCGCCACCGCGCTCACCGCCGCGTAACCCCAGAGCGCGTAATCCGTACTGGCTTTGGAATACGCGCCGAAATCCTTGTACTCGTATCCCGCCTCGTCAAGAAACGCCTTGATCTCTTCCTTCAAGAGAAACCCGCCGTGATCGGACGCGACCGCTATCATAACGCGCCCTCCGTCTCGCCCTCTATCAAGGCGGCAAGCCCTTCAAACACGTCCCCCAGCTCGGAAAACCGCATCGCCGTGCGGGAATCAAGCGGTGTCGGCTGATTGTTCACGATGACCACCTTCCCGCCCGAACGCAGCGTATACTCAGGCAGCCCCGCCGCCGGGTACACGGTAAGGCTCGTCCCCAGACAGAGCAAGAGGTCGGCGCGGGATGCCTCGTGTACCGCCGCCTGAAACGTCATCTGGGGCAGGGCCTCGCCAAAAAACGTGATCGCCGGTTTCAGCACCGCGCCGCACTTCCCGCATTTGGGAAGCCCGCCCGCCCGCAGCGTCTTTACCACATCAAAGAAGTTCATCATGCCGCTCCCCGCCGGAACCTTCACCCCCAGCCCCAGAAGAGCCAGCTCCTCGGCCTGGGCCTGATCGCCGCAACGCATACAATAGTGCACCGCCGGAGAACCGTGCACCTCCAGCACCCGTTCAGAGCCGCCCCGCTGGTGAAGCGCGTCCACATTCTGCGTGATCACCGCCTTCAAAAGCCCGTCCCCCTCCATCCGGGCGAGCGTCGTATGCACGATGGAGGGCTCAATCCCTTCGATGTCGTAGAGGAACGTCGCTGTCTGGTAGTAAAAAGCGGGGTCGCGCATAAAGTACGTGATGTCGAACATCTTCTGCGCGTCAAGCTCCCTGTCCATATAGAGCCCGTTCTTCCCCCGAAAATCGCGAATCCCCGAAAGCGTACTCACACCCGCCCCCGTCAGCGCCACGCAGCGCTTCGCCAACTTCACAAGACCGTAAAGATCGTCAACCTTATCAATTGTCATGGTTTCCCCAGCCCGTTTCAAAACCCAAAACGGTTTCTAGAGTATAACACAAAAACAAGAAAAAGGCAAATGGCCTTTTGCCCCTATGGGGAATGGATAATTGAACAGGGTTTGCGGGGAATGGCGGCGACGTTACCGTTTTAGGGCATCGGTTAAAGGGTTATTGTATCGGGGGCCTTTAATCCGGTTGTAACCGCAGCTTCCTTTACATGAATTTCAAACACGTCCAGCGATTCACCGATTATTTCAATTGTCTGGTCATAACCGGGAATCTTTGTGGTAAACAATTCCTTGATTTCGTCTGGCGAATAGCGGCTTTTCCGCACAACGGCCTTAATGGAGCGGGTATGGGAAATGTCATCAAGGGGAATTGAAGTAAACGCGATAACATTGTTTTTGCCAAACTCTGTAACTTTTTGATTTTCGCGATCAGATGTAAAATAAAGTGTTGCGGGCGCCTCCTTTTTAAAGCAAAAATTGACAATTCTTACATTCGGTATATTGTCAACAGATGTAGCCAACGCAATGGGTTTTTCCCAAAATCTCAAGATATTTTTCAACCGCTCTCATTCAGCTTCTCCTATTAAAACTTGTTTTTTGATAATACGTTGATACAAGTATTTTGTCAATATATATAAAAAATACAGACGACACGGACGGTTCCTGTGCGGCAACAAATTTGGGACAAAGGTATAACCTGATGACATCAGCAACATGGTTGCGGTACCGGCTTAGAAAAACGGAACCCCGATCCGCCTTAACGGCGAAGCGCGGCCTTTCATGCGAAGTGCCGGCTATTGTACAGTATCATTTACTTTAGCATTTTCATTAGTGATTTCATTCTGTATTTCAATAATTGGTTTTAATTTCTTGATTTTTTCAACAGCATTAATAGAAAAATGAGAATCATCTTCATTTATTTCATATTTATTGGGCAACGTATATCATTGGCAAATCTATTGAGAAATTCACACATTGTTTTTATACTTTGGAACTCGTTATCTTTTTCAGCGCACAGATTATACAAAAAATTTAAAGCATAAGTCCTTTTCAGAACAATATCTCTAAAGGTTGAATACCCTTTTGTATTTTTCTGTCGATTGAACACAATGATAACATATAATAGAGTTGTTTAGAAACTTCAAGTTTTTAAACAACTTCCGCTAAAAAATGTGGTTTTGTAAGGCTTTCGCCCGGCTTTGGCCTGGAAAACCGCAAGACTTGTGAGACAACCAACCGGGTTGTTGAACAAGTCTAATCCCATGGGATCTGCGAATTGCCTCATTCAATATTTTTGCGGAATATAAATCATCATCCGCAAACTGCAACTATTCTTTTACATTTTCATTGTTCATATAATAGTTTTCCCTTTTGAGAATAATCGCATGGATAATCTGTCTTTTTACACAACGGGTTAATACAACCACAAAGTCGTAGAAGGTTTTGTCCGATAGATACGCGCACTGCCGCCAATCTTTCGTACCTGTAAAGCCGGCAGGTTATCTCATCAGTATCTGCCATCATTATTCGCCTTCTGGCTTGGAGGGGCCATGCCCTCCGCATTGGAGAGTGGTCGCCGGCATGATCGGATGGCGCGGGTGATAGCGTAGGGCATAAGAAAAACGCCATCGGTCAGCGGGCTTCCGGCACAACACGAGAGCTTGGCGAAACGCGGGGGTTCGTGTATACTGAGAATAGAGAGATACATACGAAGGAATTTGCATATAGAAGAGTGCCCTGCCTAAGATGGGCTTGCCGGAAACAGAGCAAACTCATAAGGTGGTATGCCAAAGGCCCAAGGAGGTAAGGAAATGGATATAGCAAAGTATGAGGATTTTCAAAAGTTGGACATTCGTGTTGGAAAAATTATCAAAGTGGAAAACTTGCCAGAAGCACGTAAACCATCCTATAAATTAAAAATTGATCTCGGTGAAGAGATAGGTGTAAAAAAATCTTGCGCGCAATTACCGCAGAATTATAAAATTAATGATTTAATCCCTATAGGGTTAATTCTCCGCCCTTTAGGGCGTAAATCTGGGGGTGCGGAGGATTTGTTCCCCCGCATACACAAAGATTTCAGGGAAAAATCTTCAATACCCCGCCCTTCAGGGCGTGGATTATTTATTAGAAAAACAAGTTTTATGTGTGGTGAATTTTCCTCCAAGACAAATTGGCCCCGCAATTTCTGAAGTTTTAACTTTAGGTGTTCCTAATGATAAAAATGAATGTATTTTAATAGCACCCGATATAATTGCCCCGCTCGGCGGACGATTATATTAAGAGACTGTTTCAAAACCTGCAGGAGTAAAGCGCAGTGAAGTTTTTAGAGGGCGGGCCGGTACGGGGCGCGATTTTTGATCTTGACGGGGTGCTGGTGGATACGGCCAAGTACCATTATCTTGCGTGGCGGCGGCTTGCACGGGAACTGGGTTTTGACTTTAGTGAGCGGGAGAACGAGCGTCTCAAGGGGGTCAGCCGTATGCGTTCTCTGGAGATACTTCTTGAAACCGGGCATTATACGATGAGCGATGGGGACAAGGCCGAAGCTGCCGCCAAGAAGAACGCTTGGTATGTCGAGTATCTGCACGCGCTGGATGAAAGCGCACTGCTTCCCGGGTCGAGGGAATTCTTGGAACGCTCGAGAGACGGGGGTATCAAGACCGCTCTGGGGTCGGCCAGCAAAAACGCGCCCCTCATCCTGGAGCGGCTGGGTATTGCGGGGCTTTTCAACGCGGTTATCGACGGTAACGCGGTGAGCAGGGCCAAGCCCGATCCTGAGGTCTTTCTGAAAGGGGCGGAAGCTCTGGGACTTGCCCCCGTGGTCTGCGTGGTTTTTGAGGACGCTCTCGCCGGTATTGAGGCGGCCCATGCCGGCGGTATGCGGGTCATTGCTGTGGGAAAAGAGGAACTGCTTCCCGGCGCGGACCGGTATATTGCTTCGCTCAAAGATTTGCTGTAGGAAAACATAATCACGGGGATTGATCACGGCCTTTATCACGTTAACCGCAGATGAATAGGTCCACAGATTACACAGATTTTAATAAAATGGTCTGCGGATTTTTGTGGATTAGAGATGCGCGGAGTGAAAATCTGCGTGTATCTGCCTCATCTGTGTGTCTGCGGTTAAACGTGATTGAGGCAGTGGTGGTTGAGGCGGGGACAGACTTCCCCTGCGGTTATCTGGGCCGGGAGCGTTGAGGCGGTCTGTACCTCCTTTTTTGCCGTAAAGCGGGCGGTTAGTCGGGCGGAGACGCGGGTTTGGTGGCGTTTTGGGCCGAAAACCGGGTTGTTATTGTCATCCCGGGCGACCTAAGGCTGTCCCAAGTTAAGATGTAGGCCGCCGCCCTCGCTACCGGCGTGTTGGCCGACCTGTCTATCGCTCCCCCCTCCCCAAAAAAAGTCCGCCTCTTCCGCCCACTCAGGCGGCTCCCCCGCCAAGATCTCCGACCAATAGCGTTCCCCCAAACGTGCCCCCGCCTTCCCGTCAGCACGTTAAGCCGGACAGCGAACGTTTGTTTCAGCAACTGCATTATCAGCGGCAGCTTA
>JAIRNN010000251.1 GCA_031257995.1 Spirochaetaceae bacterium
CAAGCTGAGTTGGGACAGCCCCCGGACGAATGGGAAGGCGAAAAGTAACCAGCTTTCGTTCGAAGCCGCCCCCAAACCCGCGTCTCCGCCCGGCTAACCCCCCACTTTCCGGCCAAAAAGGAGGTACAGACCGACTCGAGCGTCCCGGCCCAAGATGGCCGCAGGGGAAGTCTGCCCGTTCCACAACGTGGAGTTTTGGAACAGACTCCATTTTCAATTCCCCTGAAAGGGGCTGTCCCCCTTTTTATGTTTTTGGCAAACCGTGATGAAGTGTTTATCGGTTCAGGTTTCGCGGGAGTACGGGTCTTTCTTTTGCGCCAGATCCAAGCGGTGGAGTTTTTTCATCTTGAGAACGGCGGCGGTGGTGAGGGGGATCAAGGCCAGTACCCAAGCAAGCGGGCTGGAAAACGAGATGCCGACAAAGCCCAAGACCGCGCCGAGGAGGATGGCGGCGGCGGTACGGCCCACCAGTTCCAAGATCCCGGCAAGTGTCGCGGTAACGGTGTCGCCCAAACCTTGCAGGCTGTGCCGCGAGATAAAAAGCCAAGCGAGGAGGGGATAGCACACGCCGTTGATTTTCAGGTAGGTGTGGGAGAGCGCGACCGCCTCCCGCTCACCGCCGAGAAAGAAGGCCGCCAAGTGGTTGCCGAAAAAGAAGTAGACCACGGCCATCAACGCGGAAAAGCCGACGGAAACAGCGGCGGCATGAGTAACGCCTCTGATGATGCGGGAGTATTTTTTTGCGCCGAGGTTCTGGGCGGTGTAGGTCGTCATGGCAAGGCCCAGCGAGTTGAGCGGCATTGTGGCTATCATATCGATCTTTTGCGAGGTGGTGAACGCCGCAACCGCAGTCGTGCCGATGTTGTTGAGAGCGTAGGTTACCGCCACCGCGCCGATGGCGATGATGCTCATCTGAAAGCCGACGGGCAGGGCGATCTTCGCGTGAGCCATAATTTCTTTCCCGGTAAGGCCGCGCCAGTCCTCCTTTTGCAACTTGAGAACGGTGAGTTTCTTCGTGATGACCGGGATACAGGCAAGCCCCGAAAGCAACTGCGCGATGACGGTCGCGTAAGCCGCCTCCTCGACACCGGTATGAAACACCAGAATGAAAGCGTAGTCAAGAATGATGTTGATGATACAGGCGGCAACCAGAAAAATGAGCGGTGTGGTGGAATCGCCAACCGCCCGCATCGCGTTTGACACGAAACTGAAAAGGGTGAGCACGGGCATCCCCGCGAAGATGATGGTGATGTAGCGATAGGCGTTGTCAAATATTTCAGGCGGCGTGTTGAGGAAATGCAGGATAAAGCCGGTGCTGGTCATGCTGACGATCATCAAAACGATGGTAACGATGACGGCCAGTACGATACCCGCCGCGAAGCTACGCCTGACCCCGGCGAGGTCGTTTGCGCCGTAATGCTGCGAGGTGAGGATATTCGCGCCGGTCGAAAACCCGAAGACGAACCCGATGATCAGGAAACTGAGACTGCCGGTACAACCGACGGCGGCGAGCGCGTTCATGCCGATGGTGCTGCCCACGATGTACGTGTCCGCCATGTTGTAGAACTGCTGGAAAAGATTCCCCACGACGAGCGGCAACGAGAAAGTGAGAATCACGACCAATGGATTGCCGCGAGTTAAGTTTTTGGTCATTTACAGATAAGCCCTTGCCGCCTTTCTTTTGGTGCAGAAGTCGCGGAAAGACGCGAGAGTGCGGTTGACGATATGTTCCTTGTTGATACCAGCTTCGCGGATGACGGCAAGTGCCGTTTTCACATTGCCCACATCGTTTGCGATGTGCGCGTCGCTTCCGCAGGTGATCAACGCGCCGTGTTTCTTGCAGAGCGCGGCGACTTCCCGGCACGTTGTGGCGGAACCGGCCCGTACCCGGAACGAGCTGTCGTTGATCTCAAGCGTCTTTCCGGCTCGTACCGCCGCCTTCACCACTGCCTCAAAGTCAACCGGAAACGCGGGGTTCCCCGGATGGGAAATACCGTCGACCAGCGGGTTCTCGATTGCCGCTATGAGCGCATGGGTGTTCACCTCGGCAGACCGGCTCTCGAAACACTGTTCGTGGAAACCCGCCATCACAAAATGAAGCGGCTTGATGTAGGCCTTGTCCAGATCAACATGCCCCGCCTTGTCCATGATGTTCAACTCCGCCCCGTGAAAAACGTACACCCCGCGCATCTTTTCCGGCAGCACCTTCAAGTTGCCAAAATAGTAGCGGTGCGGCGTGCCTTGCAGCTCAGGCCCGTGTTCCGTGATGACAAAACCCCTCAGCCTCCGCCGCCGCGCCCCGAGGGCAAGTTCGTCAATGGTCGAGTAGGCGTGAACCGACGCGATAGAATGAGTATGCGTATCAACTTCAATTTTCATAGTATTTCTCAAAAGGCCGTCCCCGTTTCAGGACACCGCAAGTATACCAGAAAACGATCCTTTGTTTTAAGAGGGGGAGACTTCCCCCTGTCAACAAGTTAACAGAATGGTATAATCCCCCCAGCCAACAGTTTGATTTGTGATTGTGATAAAAATGCGGTTTTTTCAGATATTCTTTTCTTGTCACTTCGCAGTTCGGCCGTACCGGTACTATCCGCCGCCGTCTCTCCATTACCGGTTCCCGGCCTAAGAGCTTATCCGGGAAAAAGGCCGGGATGGACAGGGATAAGGTTTCGCCAAATAATAACCGCACAGGCGAACTCCACCAGAGCCCGATAGTTCCGCGCCTTCTTCTCATACCTCAC
>JAIRNN010000350.1 GCA_031257995.1 Spirochaetaceae bacterium
CGTCCTTAGCGACGCGGCTCCTACGTCCGTCGGGACGCGGCTCATTCTTCCGTAGGGACGCTGCTCCTTCGTCCGTATGGACGCGCCTACTTCGTCCGTAGGGACGCGGCTCCTTCGTCCGTAGGGACGCGGCCCCTTCGTCCGTAGGGACGCGACTCCTTCGTCCGTGGGGACGCGGATAGAGGCGCCGCGTTGCGGCGAATGGTACATTGATAATTGAAAATGGCTGAGGCTTGGAGAGTGTCATGTTCCATTCCCCCGCAGGGGGACATCCACTGTCCATGTTCAATTCCCCGGAGGGACGGGAGACGGAGTCCGGGACTACGTCCTTTGGAGAGGGGGACCGCGTAAGACCAAACGGAGGGCGTGCTTGCAGAGCAAGCATTTGTGGACGCGCCTTTAGGCGTAGGTACGGGCTTATCGGCCGGAGAGCGGGCCGGAGTGAAGGGGCCGGCAACGATGTTGCCGCGACTTCCTCCCTCAAACCCTTCAAAGGGAAGGGGGGTTGACGATACGAAAGTTTATCGTTATACTTAACTATATTCCATTGTAAGGAGTCAGCATGAAGTTAATGAATACGGCATCCGCGCCTGAGAAAACGGCGAAAATGACAACTGAAGCGAAGGAGATTGTGGGGAAGGTCGGGAAGGAGCCCGAATACGCGATTCCCCTGCTTCAAGAGATACAGCGGCGGCATTCGTATCTTCCCCAGGATTTGGTGGAAGCGGTTTCGGCTGAGGCGGGTATTCCCGTTTCCAATCTCTACGGCGTTGCGACGTTCTACTCGCAGTTCCGGTTTAAGCCTCAGGGGAAGTATTTGATTCGGGTGTGCCACGGGACGGCCTGCCATGTGGCGGGCGCGGACATCATCTCGGCGGTTATCGCCCAGGAGTTGGGTATTGAAGAGGGCGGCACCACGCCGGATAACCTTTTCTCGTTTGAGAAGGTGGCGTGTCTGGGGTGCTGCGCCCTCGCGCCGGTAGTCATGATTGGAGACCGGATTCACGCGAAGCTGACGAGTTCCAAGGTCAAATCGGTGATAAAGGAGTATAAAAATGGGGAAGCCTAAAATATTGGTAGGCTTGGGTTCCTGCGGCATCGCGGCGGGCGGACAGGCGATTTACGACCATCTGAAACAGACGGTTCCCGCTGATTTGGCGGATATAGAGATTACCTCCTGTATCGGGATGTGCTGGGCGGAACCGCTTGTCGAGGTGGTCGGGACGGCCGGGGGGACGGAGCGGACGCTGTTCGGGTATGTTGACCCGGCATTTTCCGACCAGATTTGGCAGGGATTGCAGGCGGGAAAACTCCCCGATGAAAAGCGTGTGCGCGAATCGCAGGACGGCAAGGATTACCTTGAAAAACAGGTGAAGGTCGTGCTTCGTAACTGCGGCGTGATTAACCCGGAAAAAATCGAGGATTACCTTGCGACCGGTGGTTACGAGGCGTTGAAAAAGTGTCTTAACGAGTATACGCCGCAACAGGTGATCGACATCGTGAAAGAATCGGGGCTGGCCGGGCGCGGCGGCGCGTTCTTCCCAACGGCGACGAAGTGGGGGCTTTTCGCGGCAAATCCCGCGCCGGAAGGCGGGCATAAGTACTTGGTCTGTAACGCGGACGAGGGCGATCCCGGCGCGTTCATGGACCGGGCCACGATTGAGGGCGACCCGCACGGCCTTCTTGAGGGGATGCTGATTGCCGCCTATGCGACGGGAGCCGACCGCGGCTATGTCTACTGTCGTGCTGAGTACCCCCTTGCCATTAAGCGGCTGAAACGTGCCATTGAAGAGGCGGAAAAAAGAGGCTTCTTGGGCGAGGACATCATGGGCAAGGACTTTGCGTTCCACCTCAAGATAAAGGAGGGCGCGGGCGCGTTTGTCTGCGGCGAGGAGACAGCGCTCATGGCATCGATCATGGGACGGCGCGGGATGCCGACACTAAAACCGCCTTTTCCGGCGGTCTCCGGCCTTTTCGAGTCCCCGACCAACATCAACAATGTCGAGACCTTTGAAAACGTCGCGTACATCATCAACCGGGGCCCTGCGGAGTTCAACAAATATGAGTCCAACGGCACCATCGGCACCAAAGTCTTCGCGCTGGCCGGCAAGGTGAAACGGGCCGGCCTTGTCGAGATTCCCGTCGGGATGACGATACGGGAACTCGTTGAACATATCGGCGGCGGTTCTTCCACCGGCCTTCCGCTCAAGGCCGTCCAGATGGGCGGGCCTTCAGGCGGCTGTATTCCAGAGCGGCTTTTTGATATGACGATTGACGTGAAATCCGTTACCGGCACCGGCGCGATCATGGGGTCGGGCGGCTTCATCGTGATGGACGAGCAGACATGCATGGTTGACGTTGCCCAGTACTTTTTGACGTTTGTGCAGAGCGAGAGTTGCGGCAAGTGTACGTTCTGCCGCATCGGGACGAAGCGTATGCTGGAAATCCTCCATCGTATCACGGCGGGCAAGGGCGAGGCGCAAGACCTCGACCGCTTGCAGGAACTGGCGGCGGCGATTAAGAAGTCATCGCTCTGCGCGTTGGGGCAGCTCGCGCCCAACCCCGTGCTTACCACGCTGAAATACTTTCCGGAGGAGTACGAGGAGCATATCAGAGAAAAGAAGTGCCGCGCCAAAGTCTGCAAGCCGCTCATCAAATACGCTATCCTCGCGGATACGTGTACGGGGTGCGGCGCGTGTCTGCGCGGCTGTCCGGTCAAGGCTATCTCCGGCGAGAAGCGGAAGCCGCACACGATTGACGCGGATAAGTGTACTCGTTGCGGCCTCTGCAAGGATACGT
This sequence comes from Spirochaetaceae bacterium, assembly GCA_031257995.1. Lineage (GTDB taxonomy): Bacteria > Spirochaetota > Spirochaetia > Treponematales > Breznakiellaceae > JAIRNN01. The sequence continues at coordinate 2,800 of JAIRNN010000350.1, forward strand.
GCAAATTCGCAGCCATTGATGTCTTTTAATCAACGTTTTAATGAAGGAATGAATTATGCCTACTGTAAATATTACGATTAACGATAAACCGCTTCAGGTTGAGGCGGGGACGACTATTTTGAACGCGGCGGCGGCGGCGGGGTTTGAGATCCCCACGCTGTGTCATTCGTGGAACCTGAAGCCGTGGACGAGTTGTTTTGTCTGCGCGGTGAAGGTGGAGCCGGGGCGGGGGAATCTGGTGCCGGCGTGCGCGACGCGGGTTGCCGAGGGGCAGAAGATCACGGTGTCGGGGCCGGAAGTGGACGCTTCGCGGCGGATGTGCCTTAACCTCCTGGTGTCCGACCATTGCGGGGACTGTCTGCCGCCTTGTCAGACGGCGTGTCCTTCGTCTATCGACATCAAGGGGTTTCTCGCCCTCGTACGCGCGGGGAAGGAGGATGAGGCTGCCAGGCTCATTCGCGAGAAGGCGCCGTTCCCCGGAACGCTGGGCCGTATCTGTCCGCGTCCCTGTGAGGCGGAGTGCCGCCGGAACCGGGTAGAGGGGCCGGTCGCTATCTGCAATATGAAGCGGTACATCGCCGATGCGGAGTTGGCCGCGAATAAGAGGCCGGTCTTTCCCGCGCCTGCGGCCCCAACGGGCAAGAGGGCGGCGGTCATCGGGGCGGGGCCTGCGGGGATGGCCGCCGCGTATTTTCTGCGCGTGCGGGGTCACGCCGTTACGGTGTTTGAAAAGCACAAGGCATCGGGCGGGATGCTTCGGTACGGCATTCCCTATTACCGGCTGCCCGACGCGACGCTCAAGGCCGAATTCGGCGCGATTGAGGAGGCTCTGGGGGTCGAGGTTCGCTGCGGTGTCGAGGTGGGCACGGATGTTCCGGTGAAAACGCTGGAGGCGGAGTATGACGCGCTCATCGTGGCGATCGGCGCTCAGGGCGCGTCCCCGATAGGCGTTCCCGGTGAAGACCTTCCCGGCGTGTGGTCGGGGATTCAGTATCTGGGCGAGTCGGGCGAGGGGAACACGCCCCGTCTTGGCGGCGATGTCTACGTGGTCGGCGGCGGCAACACGGCGATGGACTGTGCGCGCTCAGCGGTTCGCGGCGGTTCCGCGGTGACCTGCCTCTACCGGCGCGGGCGGGAGGAGATGCCGGCGAACGACATGGAGATCGAGGAGGCCGAACACGAGGGGGTAACGTTTTCCTACCTCACCGCCCCGGTCAAGATCGAGAAGGACGGCGACCAGCTGAAGCTCACGCTCATCAAGATGGAATTGGGCGATCCGGACGCTTCGGGCCGCCGGTCTCCCAAACCGGTTGCCGGTTCCGAGTACACGGTCAGCGCGACTGCCGTTGTCGGCGCGATTGGCCAGCGGGTCTTGCCGGAATTGGCGCGCGCGCTGGGGCTTCCGCTTGCCCGGAACGGCGCGATTGTTACCGACCCGGTAACCTTTCAGACGGCGCGGCCGGGGATTTTTGCCTGCGGCGACTGTCAGACGGGCGCGAATATCGCGGTGCGGGCTGTCGGCAACGGGCGGAAGACGGCTGTTGCCGTTGACCAGTATCTCCGGGGCGAGGTAGTGGCGGGCGAGCAAGTACTGTTCAACTCCCAGATGGGGCCGCTTGACGAGGTGAGCGAGGATCTTTTCAAGGACGCGAAGAACCAGGAGCGGATCACGATGCCGGTCATCTGCGATGCCGAGCGGAAGACTACGGAAAAAGAAGTGGAAACGGGCTTTGTCCCCGCCGAGGCGCGGAAGGAGGCGGAACGCTGTCTCGAATGCGGCTGCGATGCGGTGAAAGACTGCCGCCTCCGCGAATACGCCACCAAGTACGGCGCGGATCAGCGCTATTTTGGTCCCGGTGAAGAGGCCGGCTCGCGGCGGGCATATCAGGTGGACTCAAGCCACCCGAAAATCCGGCTGCAGACGGGCAAGTGTATCAACTGCTCCGCCTGCGTCCGCGCCTGCGCCGAGGTGAAGGGCCTCAACGTGCTGGGCCTCGTGAACCGGGGCTTTGCCACCCGTATGTCCGCCCCGTTCGGCCAAAGCCTCGTCGGTACCAAGTGCGACGGTTGCGGCGAGTGCGCCAAAGTCTGCCCGACGGCGGGGATTATGGAGAAGATAGCGGGGTAATAGCTCAATGTTCTTGAGCTTGGGCGTTTGCGCTTCGCGCCAACGCCCACTCGGATTCTGCGGCTTTATGAGACTCCGTTACGGGGATTTCGCCCAAGGTTGCCCGACGCCGGGGAGTGAGGAAGA
>JAIRNN010000102.1 GCA_031257995.1 Spirochaetaceae bacterium
GATGGAGAAAGAAGTATCCGCGTGGAACACCATACGGAACGAAAAGGCACGGACCATAGACTGGCGTTTTACTGCCGCCGATGCCCGGATAAAGCTTAAGAGACTTTATCCACAGTCCCATAGTTGACTGCCTACTAGCATTTTTCATCATCTACTCTTTTAAACCACCCTGACACGGACTTGGTTGTACCCATCCACGTTGTTATATCCGAAGGACCCGGCCGCTCTATCTCGTCGCCCGCAGGCGTAAGGTTTGCGAAAACCGCATTCGCCTCGTTACCGCTATAAAAGTTAATCGAGGACGCGCCGTAATGGAGGATCAGTGCCTCGATAGACTGGAGCTTGGCATTGGTACCGGCTGCCTTTTGCACCGTGTACGGTACCGCTATCATTGTTCGTCCAGCCGGAAAAATCTGCCGCGACATCATAGGTGAGTGTCGTAATTGTCCCGTCGTAGGTTACGCGAGGTGTGAAAACGATGATTCCGGGCGGTATTCCAGCCATAAGGCTTACGGTTTTGCTACTGGGAGAGGCTGTGGACGGCTCCAAAGCACACGACAACAGATTCCCCCCCAATCCAACGAACGAGGCCAACACGATCCCTAAGACCGCTTTTGCCATCTTTTTTATCATACATTCACTCCTCAAATAAAATTAAGATGATGGAATATATTTTACTATGTTTATAAATTTGTGTCAAGCGGGGATATGAAAAAAAAACGAATTACCTTTAACGAAGGCAAGAATAGAACCCACGGGCCTTCATACAGACACGAACGGACAGCCTTCATACTCCGCTTAAATTCGGGTAAAACACAGGTAAAATCAACACTCGCGAAGCAAAAGGCGAGTTTTGTTCGTGTGAAAGCACGTTAATATTTCTGGAACAATCTCAAAAATCAAAGTACGACACGCCCTGTTCGAGTGGGGGATCTTCGATCCCTTGTGGTTATTCTGTGGGTCAAGTTTAACACCGGAGCAGGGGATTCGGCTTCCAGTCGCAAACGTCCTGTTTGCTCCCTCCAGCCTTAGCTTGCTTTGCAAGCACGGTTTTTGCTAAAACGCCTTCCCTGGCGTTTTGCCTTAAAAAATCTTCCGCACTGCTCAGATTTTTTCAGGCCGCGCAAACCCTTCGAATTTTCCCTGCTTTACCGGAGCAGGGGGGATTCGAACCCCCGGAACCTTTCAGTTCAACGGTTTTCAAGACCGCCTCCTTAAACCGCTCGGACACCGCTCCTTGATATAAAGACAAAAATGGAATAAATAAAAAAAACCCCGTCCATATAGACGGGGTTTTAGGTGCCGCCTACCAATCGTCGTTGGGATCGTCTGGTTCCCGTGAGGTTTCGGCAAAGAGGTCGGTTGTGGCGCGAAGATCGTCCAGATAGATGAAATAGGTACCGTAGGCTTCCATCGGATCAACGTCAATGCGGAAACCGGCAATGCGAATACCGCCCGCGAGGCTGGTGAAGTGCAGGTCGCGCTGAACAATGCCCTGCCTGCCGTAATCCGGCTGAGGCGGAATCGCGACAGTCAGCTTTTTCCAGCCCTGAAAGTTCAGTTGGCCGACTTCCAGTTCAAAATAACGGCCCATCGCGTCCTGAATCAGCAGAACAAGCGTGTGGTTGTAGTTACGCCCGGCGACCCATACCGAAACGGTCTTGGTGATGCCTTCAATCGGAATCGGCCACTGCGGATAGAGGAAAATACTCGTGTCACCCCGGCGGAGAAAATCAACCCTCGCGCCGAACACCTTGGTGTCGGGAATATCCAACCCCTCTTCTTCAGGAACCGGCGTCTTATCGGAAGGCCCGCCAGGGAACAAACGGCTCGTCACAAAACCCGCGTCTGCGGAAAGAGACGCGCTCCACGTTCCGTCTATTTCAAATTTTTCGACGGAAACCTCTTTGAGTTCCTCGTTATCGGCATTGCCCTGTATCCGGTCCGCTTCGGGCGTTCCTACCTCCTGCGCGGAAAGAAACGCCGCAACAGCCAAAAATAAAACCGTACTTATATAAGTATAACGCTTCATGTTCATACCTCCTTATTGTTGATTAACGCCCGCCCACAGCTCTTGCGCCTTCTCTGCATCCGCGAGATCGTCACCGTCAAACCTCGTTGTAAAGGTATCACTCAACACCTTGAGATGATCGAGGTAAAGATAGAAATTATTCACCCGTTCATACGGATCCGTCCAGAGTCTGAATTTCACGAAGCTCGACGAGCCGTTGCTTCTGACGGGCAAAGTACGTTCGGACATCGGGAAATTGGGCGGTATCGCCGTTTGGAGATTTTTCCACCCCAAGAAATTCAAGCTGCCCATCTCTAGCCGATGGATCATACCCTGGTAGTCGCGCAGATAGACTTCCAATTGGTAGTTAAGGTTGGAACCCCAAACCCACACGTCCACATACTGGACAAATCCCCACAACGGTATTTCGACCGCGCCGCCTTCAGGGTTATCTTTACTGACCGGGTAAATGTCAATCCAGTTGTGCCCCCGACGCTGAAACTGACCGTTAAGACCAAAAGCCTGTTTTCCCTCAGCATCCGCCGCCGTACGATGCAACGCCTGCGGATAAACCGGGAACAGGCCGTAATCCTTCTTGGATGCGTATTTGATACCGTCCGTTATCCACTCGTAAGACGAATCACCGTCAAAACTTTCGACGACAACCGATTCGAGAGCAACGGTGTTGGCATCCGCAAACAACGGCACTACCGACAGACACACGAAAAAAATCAGGCTTGCGATTAGAACTCCGCCCTTTTTCATTTATTCTTTCTCCTTTCCAATCATATCATGATCGACAAGACAATATCAATAGTTTAAACAGTATTATACATGATGCTATAAAACTTGTCAAACCCTTTTATCATTTTAGGCGCATTTTTTTCAGAATGTACCCGAATATGCTCGAATTCGTTTATGGAGGGGAAAGTCTTCCCCTTCGCTCCAGCCCGCCGCCCGCAAGCGGACTTAGGGGCTTACGCTATCCCCCTCTTCAAAGGACGCGGTCCCGAGCTCCGCCCCTAAAACCCCATCCCGCTATCCCCCTCAGCGGGACAAACCATACAGTGCATGGTTTTGTGGGCGCACCCCAAGCGTCCATAGACGGACGCATTACTGAGTGCGCCCCGGCCCGGAAGTCCGAAACAGGTGTTGAGGACTGTAGGGACACCCCCACAACGCCCCCATCACAACCCAAGCCGCACAACAAAATTCATCACCCCTTATCATTCTTCTATCGGTCTTTTTTACCCTTGACTGTAGCACTTTCGGACAAAATCACCTCAAAACCACGCTTCAGGACCCCTCTCCCGTTGAAGACAAAGGCCGCTCCGCCCGAACGGCGGCTTGCAAAGCTTTGAGATCGGATCCAACGCGGACGCGTTTCGTGAGCACCCGCGCCTGAGCGGTGAGCGGCGCAGCATTTTTTGCCGCTTGCCCAGCGACCGCCGGAAGGGAATCGTCAAACACGACCGTTACCCCGTTAGGCGTATACTCCGGGTCCAGCCATGAAAAAAGAATCATCGGGACATCCATCTGTTCCGCCAGCAGATTCACGTTGACCGCCGAAAGCAGTACGGCACAACCGATGTCCGTCTGCGAAGCGGTTTCGCTATAACGGTAAAAAAACGGCGTTTTGGTATACCCCGCCGCAACCAGCCCCTCCCGCAACATAGCCCGGTAAGCATTCGACAAACTGTCCTGATAGTACACCACGACACTGCCGTCTTTCGCCAAGATCGCCGCGCACATCCCCGCCCGGTAAAGATCGGTTTCCCGGTCGATCCGCAGGGATTCGGCGCGGCCGATATTCACCCCCCCGCCCTCTCCGCCGTCAACCACCACGGTACGGGTCTTGTCCGCTAAACTCGCCTCCCCAGCTGCCGCCGCATAACGATCCGCGCCCTCCAGATACCGCTCCGGAAACAACGCGAGGAAAGGCTGCTTTGCCGCCGCGTTTACCACAAGCTCCGCAGAGTCCTGGCCGGCTTCCTCGGACACCACGGCAAACACCACTCGGCGGAAGAGTATCGCGGAGAGGATATACCGCCTTGTATCCGCCCGCTTCTGCCCGTACAGTTCGAGAAAAGCACCGTCAGTAACGATGACCACCGGAGGCCGCGCCAGAAAAAAAAGCCCGGCGCCTCCCAAAACAGCCATAAACACCACGAGAAAGATCCGCCGTTTTTTCATCCGGCAGCCCTTTGCCGCGCGATTTCGTACAATATAACACCCGCCGCCACCGACACGTTGAGACTGTCGATGCGGCCCTTCGACGGAATCGAGACAATACCGTCGCAGGAAGACTTGAGCAGACGGGAAAGGCCGGAACCTTCCCCGCCCATGATCACCGCGACCCGCCCGCGCAACTTCTTTTTATAGACCGGCTCGCCGTTCATGTCCGCTCCGTAAACCCAGAAGTCCGAATCTTTCAGTGCCTCTACCGCGCGGGGCAGATTTGCCGCCTCCGCCGTTTGCACCCACGAGGATGCGCCGGCCGATGTCCGTTCCACCACGTCGGCATGTTTCGCCGCCCGCCGGTTCCGCGTGATCACCAGATCCGCCCCAAAGTGGTCGCAACTGCGGAGAATCGCCCCATAGTTGTGCGGGTCGGTCACCTCGTCCAATATCACAACCAGCGCGTTTTGCCGCTTGCCCAGAGCCTCCAAAAACGTCTCCAGGCTCGTCTCCACCCCGGAAGCGCCTTCATCATCCGTTTCCAGCGCGATCCCCCGGTGCCCCGGTGCCAGCCGGTCAAGTTCCGCCTGTCCCACCCGGTCGGTACGAATCCTATGCTCGACAGCAAGCGCGGCAATCTCCCGCGTGCGCGGCCCCGCCTTCGCCACCAGCAACGGCCCCCGCGCCCTGCCTGCCTTGATACGTTCCTCTATCGCATGAAACCCGGTGATATACGCCATACCGGTCAGTATACCGGATTCACGCCTTTCCATAAAGCCGGGGCCGAATCACGGCGGAGTAAAACGGGGCTACTCACGGTACTATTTACTGTGGCAGCGTGTCGTGAGGCCGGAGAGCCGCTGCCTATGGGCGGCTCTCCGGCACAATTAATAGAGGCAGTTTCAAAACTACGATTTTTCACCTTTTTCGCACTTTTTTCACGTTAGACTAAAGCAGTACGGCCGGTAACCGCATATATATGTACGGGTAATGTGCTAGACTTATTATTATAAAAGCGGATAAATAAAGCGAAAACTGTATGATGGGGAAGATATGGTAACAACAGCATTAAAATGTCCGTTTTGCGGAATCGAAGATGTCCGCCCTTATGGCGCTTCAAACGGTAAAAAGCGGTATGCGTGTAATAATCTCATCCTGTTCCCATAAAACATTTTACGCGGAATACAGCTACAACGGCTGCAAACCCGATGTAAAGAAAGCCATAATCAAACGGGCGGCTGGCGGGGCCGGAATACGGGCAGCAGCGCGGGAATTGGGTGCAAGCGCTGATACCGTTATAAAAGAAATAAATAATCCCCGTCCTGAAGGGCGGAGTATTGAATATTTCTCCTTGAAATCTTTGCGTATGCGGGGGAACAAATCCCCCACACCCCCAGATTTACGCACTAAAGGACGGGGAATTAACCCTATAGGGATTAAAAAAAGAGAATTTGATAGAACATGTGAACAAAGAATATCTTGAATCCCACAAAAACATCACAATTCGCGTTGAAATGGACGAAATGGGGAGTTTTCATCATGATAAGAAGCGTCAAATCTGGCTGTGGTGGGCCGTTGGCCACGAGAGTGGAGAAGGCAACAGCTTTTTGGTTTGGGATGAGGGAACATAAGAATCTTGACAAGCTGATAGAATTGCTTAGGTCCGCTTAACTTGGGGAATGTATATACAGACGGTAACCCTGCGTATTATGAGCGTTTTTCATCGGAGGTTCTGGTTGTTACGAAGAAGAACACCCAAAAGACAGAAAGGAAACACCTGTCGTTGAGGACCTAGCGCGCGGTTAGTGAGGAAAGGAAGAGCGTTTCTCAAAGACAGAACAGACGCGCAAGATCGTTGTCGCCTTGATACTAAACGACCACCGCCTAAAGGCGGCAGGTTTCTTTAGCGGCTGAAAGCCGCATTGGGGCTAAAGCCCCCTAAAATGTCCTTGTGCTAAAGCAATCTAAAGTTTACGGCTGAAACTCGTCCCCCGGCCCT
>JAIRNN010000240.1 GCA_031257995.1 Spirochaetaceae bacterium
GGAACGCCATACGGAACGAAAAGGCACGGACCATAGACTGGCGTTTTACTGCCGCCGATGCCCGGATAAAGCTTAAGAGACTTTATCCACAGTCCCATAGTTGACTGCCTGCTAGCCCACAACCATTTACGGGGACAGCGTGTTGATAGGCAGGAGTGCCGGTTTGATAACCTGCCGGCTTTTCAGGCGGTATTGAAGGCTGGCAAAACAGAGGGATTGGCGGCAGGACACGCATCTGCCGGTAAAAACCTTCCGCGCCATGGGTTAGGATAACTCCCTGTCGCAGGAACCCGCCCCGAACGACATCGCGCCCCCTGCCGCTACGACAAACTAAACAGTTCCCGTCCCGCGAGCCGTCCCATTTAGTATGGTTCTCCGGCCTGTCGGCGCACTGCCACAGTAAATGGCATAGAGGTAACGCAGCCGCCTAGAGGCAGCGTTCAAGCGGCGCATCCACACCTCCCTCCGTTTATACGCTATCCCCTCTCCTTGCGAGTCCGGCGGCATGTTAAAGTCGGTTTTTTGTCGTCGTTACTGTTTAACTCTCATTTTGATCGTATGTGGTTGTTATTCGCATAAAATTAACCATTGCCTCTATCTGCCTGTCCCAAAAAATCCAGTCATGCCCGCCCTCACATTCCTCGTAATGATATTCAATATGACTGTTTTGTTCCAGTGCGCTTTTTAATTCCTGGTTCAACACATACAACGGGTCGCTCAAGGCACATGCATGATAGACACGCAATGTTTCTTTTCCCTGCAAATGTCCCGCAAGTTTATAAATGTTGTCGGTCTCTGAATGACGAAACGCTTCCTCGCCGCCGAAAACCCTGTCCGTGTTTTCCTCACAATCAGGAACCGTAAATTTCATGCCGGTATTTTTAATGGCCTCCCATGACTGGTACGGGTCAACGGCGGCTGAAAGCGCGCCGCAAGCGGCGTAGATTTCAGGATAACTAAACGCGATTTTTAACGCGCCGTACCCGCCCATGGAAAGCCCCGCAATATATTGTTCTTTTGGCTTTGTAGAAGCATGAAACGTATTTGCCGTCACCATCGGAAGTTCTTTGGTGATATAATCAAAAAACAAATGCCCGGCTTTCGCGTTTGTATAAAAGCTCCGGTGAGCGCACGGCATAACGATGATAAATTCTCTGCCGCTCAACGTCATCTCGACCCTGCTTTTCCGCAGCCATGCGGTATTGTCATCGCCGTGCCCATGCAGCAGATACAACACCGGATAACGCCGCTCATTTTCCAGTGCCGGTACGACATTCTGTTTGTCCGGCAACAGCACGGTCACGGGCATATCCATCCCTAAGTAATACGAACGATGGGTAAAGGTTGCCGGCATCATCTCACACCTCCTATTTTTTTCGTGCCGCGTATTTTCGCATATCAATCGCGATGGCAATGATGATAATAGAACCTTTTATCACGTTCTGCCAGTAGGGACTCACGCCGATGAAAGTCAGCCCGTAACTTATGACGTTAAAAATGATAACGCCGGCAAAGACCCCGCCTACTTTGCCGATGCCGCCCGACAAGGAACATCCGCCGATGATACAGGATGCAATAGCGTCAAGTTCATAAGCGTTGCCGTAACCGGTAGTGGCGCTCCCGGTGCGGGCCGCTTCCAACGATCCGGCCAAACCGTACATCGCTCCGGCGATGGCAAAGGTAATCATCTCAATTTTAAGTACGTTTATACCGGAAACCCGCGCGGCCTCACGGTTTCCGCCTACAATAAAAAGCTCGTGCCCGAAACAGGTTTTGGTTTGTAAAAACCAAATCAACACCATGCAACTGATGGCGATAATCGAAACATAGGGAATGTTAAAAACAGAGCCGGTACCCAGAGTGCTGAAGGAGGCCAGATAGCCGCCCAAAGGCTGCGAGTTGTTGGGAGGGCGGTTGAAATACAGGCTGTTCATACCGAGGAATATCATCTGACTGCCCAACGTGGCAAGGAAAGCGGGCACACGCAATTTCGCCACAACACAACCGTTGAACAGGCCGCCTGCGGTTCCCACCAGCATAGCAGCGAGAATGGGAATGACAATCGGCAACTCCGGCAGACCAGGCCAATACTTCAGATAGTAGGATGAACTCTGGGCGAGCGTCCCGGATATAACGGCGGCCAATCCCAGCATCCTGCCGCCCGATAAATCCGCCGAACCGAGCACACAGATGAGCATACACCCCAGGGCTACGATAATACGCACGGAACTCTGCATCAGAATATCCCGCATTACCCGGAAGGAAAGAAACCTGGGCGATATGATCGCTATGATTATGACCAGCGACAAAAGTATGACAAATATCGCGTTCGCGAACAAGAAATCGCGTATTTTATTCCGTTCGATTTTATTGCGTTCAATGGGAATCATTTACAATCGTTCTCCTTGATATGAGCTTGCGTAATACATTATCTTTTCCTCGGTGGCTTCCGTTCTGTCAAGAATGCCGGACATCCGCCCTTCGCACATCACCATTATCCGGTCGGACATTCCCAGCAGTTCAGGCATTTCCGAGCTTATCATAATGACACATTTCCCTTCCGCCGCAATAGACTCCATAAACGTGTAAATCTCATATTTTGCCCCAACGTCAATGCCGCGAGTCGGCTCGTCAAGGATGAGTATGTCGGGAACGGTGAGCAGCCAGCGACCCAGAAGCACTTTTTGCTGATTGCCGCCGGAAAGAAACTGTATTTGTTGTTTGATTGACGGCGTTTTGATGGACAACGCCGAAACATACTTTTCCGTATCAGCCCGGCGTTTCATCTTGTCAAGAAAAATAACGTTTTTCATGTATTGTCGGGGGTGGGCCGTCCCATTCGCAGCCAGCATATTTTCAATTATGGAGAGCATAGCAATGATGCCCGTTGCGCGCCGGTCTTCCGTCAGAAGCGCAAAACCGTTGCGGATGGCCGCTATCGGCGTCGTATTGCGAATAGGCCGCCCGTTCAGAATAATTTCCCCGGAGGCAAGAGACCGCAATCCGAAAATCGACTCCATCAATTCCGTCCGCTGAGCGCCCACGAGTCCGCCGACCCCCAGGATTTCGCCACGCCGGAGCGTGAAACTTACATCTTTGAACGACTGCTCCGCAACTGACGTGAGATGGCGGACTTCAAGATACACGTCTGTCGGCGCGCGCTTTCTCTCTGGAAAACGATTCGTCATTTCACGGCCCACCATGCGCTTGATGATGAGGTCCGCTGTCAGCTCCTCTGCCGGCCAGCATCCCACGAGCGTACCATCCCGCATAATCGAAACTTCATCCGCTATCTCAAGTATCTCATCAATTTTATGCGAGATATAAATGATTGCGGCGCCCTGCGCGGTAAGTTTACGGATAATCTTGAACAAAAGAACCGTTTCGCTTTCCGTAAGGGAAGATGTCGGTTCATCCATAATGATGATTTTTGAATTGAGCGAGACGGCGCGGGCAATTTCTAAAAGCTGAATGTACGCGACGGAAAGATTACCGGCCATTTCCGCAGGGTCAAGATTGATTTCGAGTTCCGCAAGCAGTTTGACCGTTTGCTCATACCGTTTTTTGCTGTCAACGATACGAAGGCCGGCGATCGTTTTACAGGGGAGGTTACCCATCCACAAGTTTTCCATCACATTGCGGGTACGGACAGGGTGCATCTCCTGATGTATCATCGATATGCCTTGGCCGATAGCATCTTTCGCGCAGGAAAGCCGCGCCTGCCGCCCGTTTATCAAAATCTCGCCGGAATCCGGCTCATAAAGCCCATACGCGCATTTCATCAGCGTAGACTTACCGGCCCCGTTTTCCCCCATGAGAGCATGGACGCTCCCCGGCCGCACACGCAAGGAAACGTTGTCCAGAGCGCGCACGCCGGGGAAAGTCTTTGTAATTTCATTCATGCAAAGCGCCGCGTCCATGTTAATGCCTCTTAGTATGCGGCTGCCGCCGTGTTGCCGGCGTCAATCGGCACAAAGTCGATGTAGACGTGATGTCCCACAACGCGGGTTCCCGGTATAGCGAGATTCGCATCGTTAATCTCTTTTCCTTCAAGCAAGAGTTTCATCACTTTGTACGTGGCGTTGCCGAGGATAACCGGGTTGTTCAACGCCGTTCCAAGCAATGTGCCTTCTTTTATTGCCTGTACCGCGACCGCTGTCGCGTCAACGCTGACGACAGGCATGAAAGTGCCGGGTCCCTTGAAAAATCCGGCGGCCTTTAGAGCCTCAATCGCGCCAAGCGCCATATCATCGCTGCACGCAAAAATAAATTCAACATCGTCCTGCCGGGCTTGCAGTATTGACGCGACTTGGTTCTGCGCTTCGTTACGCTGGTATGAACAGATAGCTTCCTGTACAAGGTTCGTCGAAATGCCCGCCGCCTGAACGCCCTCAATTGAGTATTTTGCGCGAGCCTGCGTGTCGTAATGGTCAACAAGGCCGAGGAGCATCACGTAATCCAGTTTTCCGTTCTTGTTCCGGTCGGCTTCGGGGTGGGCCTTCCAATACTTAACCGCATGTTCAGCCATGATTCTTCCGGACTGGTCGGCCACGGACGAAATATGATACACGGGGTCGTAGAGAGCAAACTCCGCCTCGCTGGGGCTGTCGCTGTTTATAATGAGCAGGGGTATATTGTTATTCTTGGCCAAGGTTATCAACTCGGCCTTGCCGCTAAAATTGATGTTGTTCACGGCAAGAATGTTTACCCCCTGGGTGAGCAGGTTGTTCACGTTACTTGTCTGGGTTGGAATTTCTCCCAGACTGTCCGCATCACGGATAACAATCGCCCCGTCTGCCTGCGCCGCTTTGTTCAGCGTACTGCGCGCGTTTGCGATGAACGTGTCCGCGAAGTTATACCAGCACACTCCCGCGACAGGTTTATCCTGCCCTCTTCCACCTGCGAACACGCACGGCGCCAGCGCGAGAACAAAAAAAGCAGTCAAAACCATCTTCCTTTGCCTTATGATTTTCATAAAATCCTCCAATGCGGTCTATTCCCGCCGTCATAAATGTATATCCCAACCATCCGAAGACGGATTGAAACCACTATTGCCTATGCTTTGAAACATAGAGGAAGCCGAGCCCCGCACATCAGGCGGGTTTCCCGGCACTTTTTTCGTTTTAGGCTCTCTATCGGGCGGACTGTTAAGAATAACGGCACGCTTGACTTGAGCAGACGAATTTTTGAACGTTGTATTGGGAACGGGAGAAAAGCCGCCGGTATACGATTCGAGAGAGAGAAATAAGGTTAGGCTGGTAATGGAATAAAATATCCGGTTATAATCACGTCGTGGAGCTAACGTGCGGGGGGGGGGGTCTCTGTTCCTCCTAAACTTTTATAAGCGGAAATTTTTAAAAAAAACACACCTCTCATAAGAACCCCTTTGCACTATTTTTTACGGCCTTCAAAACCGCATAGTACCTTTATACATCATCTGAATAATTTTGTCAAGCGTTTTTTTTTGGTTTTTTTACTTTTTTTGAAAAATTTTGCAGATTTTTGCAGTTCTCAAAACAGCATAGTACCTTTATACACCATCCGTATAACTTTGTCGAGTGAGCCTGTTCCAAAACTCATTTGTATTGGAGTATTACTGTCAGTTGACAAATCGGTAAGGAATTAACCGCGAAGGCGAATAAGGATAGAAGCGTGCTGATTTGACAGCCGGTTGGCTTTACAAGCGGTCTTGAAGGCGGCTTTCTGTGAAAGCTGACAAAACAGGCGGATTGGCGGTAAAAGGCGCGGCTGCCGGTAAAAACCTTCAACGCCTCAGTACTGCGGCGCTGATGCTTGAATAAAAAGGCGGGGCCTTTATTGGCGCCGTGTTGTGTAATTGTATAACGTCCCTAGCACAACCTACGGTTGCGCCTGTTTCGGGCGCGGTATTGGGTGCCTTTGCGGTTAAATTGTCTTGAAGGTTCGCTGTAAATATGGTTGTTCTCAGATTCGTTTGGGGTTTTGGAACAGGCTCGATTGAAAATGGATAATGGCCGAAGATAGGGCGGGGCGTTGCGGGGGCCGCGCTCCCGCAGAAGGGGTAAGCGGAGGGCATAGACCGGAGCGGAGGGGGAGACTTCCCCCTCTTTGGCAAGCGGTTGCCGAAAGAGAATGGTTGCGGTAGAATGAAGCGATATGGATTCTTTTACCCATGAGATTTGGTTTGAAACGCGGAAAGAGCGCGAATTTATCAATATTACGCCGCAGGTTGATGCGTTGTTGCGTGATTCGGGCATCAAGGAGGGGCTTTGTCTGGTGAACGCGATGCACATCACGGCGAGCGTTTTCATCAACGACGATGAACGCGGACTGCACCACGACTTCGATGTGTGGCTCGAAAAACTCGCGCCACATGAGCCTGTGTCCTCGTATCAACACAACCACGGCGAGGAAAACGCCGACGCCCATCTGAAACGGCAGATCATGGGTCGGGAGGTTGTTGTCGCGGTGACGAATGGTAAACTGCACCTCGGTCCGTGGGAACAGATTTTTTACGGCGAATTCGACGGCAGACGGCGGAAACGGGTACTGGTAAAAATTATCGGTGAGTGAACGGGGTTGGACTTATCATATCGTGCCGCCGGTGGTATTATTGCCCCTATGAATAATGTTGCTGTGAATAATGTTGTGAACACCCCAAGAATCAAGAACGCTTTGATCAGAAAGGTGCGGGGATTTTTTGAACACCGGGCGTTGTGGATGTATCTCCTCTGCGATGAGGCGCGCAAGCAGGGGCTGGAACCCGAAAAATTTGCGCCCAGCGCGATTCTTCGTTGCGGGCGGTACCAGGGAGGGCTCGTCGTCGAAAGGGGCGGTTCGCGGAGCCTTAGAAATCTTAAGAAGCGCCTTTTCAACCTGCCGGGCCGTTTGGTTTTTGAGATGAAGGTGCGGCGGATTACCGACGACAACTTCGACGTGGATTTTCACTACTGTCCGCTTGTCAGCGCGTGGCAAAAACAGGGGTGTTCTGTCGAGGAGATGGACAAACTCTGCGATTACGCGATGTGCGGCGACCGGGGCATCGCGGAAAGTTTCGGCTGCGAGCTGGACTTGCGGAAGACCATCGCCCGTGGCGACGGCATCTGCGAGATACGATTCCGGCGGAAGGGAAAAGAGGCGTAACCGCCGCGTTTTTGCGCCGGCATTTATGCCGCAGGCCGCGCAACGCTTTTGCGCCGGTTCGCGCCGACATCTGATGAAGGGCCGTTGGCCGAAACGAATGGGCTTTTGTCGGCGGTTCCCCCATATCGGCTATGCCTACTTGAACAAAAGTTTCAAGAATAACGCATACGACAAACTTTTATCACCCTCGATGATGTTGAACATTACATCGCCGCCTGCCATTGCCGTGAGTCCCGTCATTGTTGAATCAAAGTCCCACCCAACGGAAACTCTCGCGCTAAACCCAACGTCAGACATATCATCTGATGTATTCGATTGACCATACATAACGTGCATAGCGCCTGTGCCTAAATCCAGCCCCAATTGCAGATTTTTTTTGCTTGCTAACGGATAATATCTTACACCAAGACCATACATGGCAACCGTTATTTGACTTTGATTATTTGCCGAATCAAAATATCCGTCGCCAACACCGGCAATAGTTCCGACAAGATAGACGTTGTCCCTTAACGCCCCGCCTATCGTTAGCATATTCAAATCAACGGTGATATGCGTATCAGCAGACCGATTAAAGTCCTTCGCAATTGTTTTTGTATCGCTGTCAAAATAACGAATACCGCCAAAACCCAAACCCACATCAATATATATGCCTCTGGCGCGTTCCTGTGCCAACGCAACAATCGGAACAGACAGAAAAACGAGCAAGCACAATACTGCTTTTGTTCTTGTCATTCCACACACAGCATAATCTCCTAAACAGAAAAGGCCGTTTCAAAACCTCAGCTTTGAAACGACCAATCTGCGTTTGCCAATAAAAAACGGAGGGCGCGAGCCCCCGCATCCTTTTTTAACTTTGGTCAAAAGATGACATCCAGAAATCTCTCGGCCTTTAAGAAGACCATTAACCCAAAAGCTGCAACACCGACTGCGTCCGCATATTCGCCTGGGCCAACATCGCGGTACCGCTCTGGTTCAGGATCTGGTTCTTGGTGTATTCAACCATCTCCTGTGCAATGTCGGCATCACGGATGCGGCTTTCGGCGGCCTGCATGTTCTCGGCTGCAATGGCAATACCTTCCGACGCTTTCTCAAAACGGTTCTGGTATGCGCCAAGATCCGCCCGCTGGCGGGACACAATCTTCAACGCGCCGTCAATCGTTCCGATCGCCTGGTTCGCGCTTTCGACATCAAGCATCTGAATGGAGTTGCCGGTCTGTTCGTCCATAACTCCCAATGCCTGTGCCGTCATAGCACCGATGTACACCCGTTCGTTCTGATCCATGTTCGCGCCGATCTGGAACTGCATCGCCCTTGTTCCGCCGTTCTGCTCGGGAGCAAAAGAACCCGTTAAAAGGTTCATCCCGTTGAACTGGGCGTGGCTGGCGATGCGGTTAATTTCATCGACAAGCTGGGAAACCTCCACCTGAATCTGCATCCGGTCTTCTTCTGTGTAGATACCGTTTGCCGACTGGACGGAAAGCTCGCGGAGCCGGCCAAGAATGTCTTGGGTCTCCTGCAAATACCCCTCCGTCGTCTGGATGAAAGACACCCCGTTTTGGATGTTCCTCTCCGCCTGATTGAGACCGCGAACCTGGCTGCGCAGTTTCTCTGAGACCGCCAACCCGGAAGCGTCGTCGCCACCGCGGTTGATACGCAGCCCGGAACTCAAACGCTCCATGCTCTTGGATACGTCACCTTGCGTCACGCCCAACGATCTGTTGGCAAACATGGCGCTCAGGTTGTGATTAATAATCATAAAACCCTCCATAGTGTTGGTAACTCCGTCATCCTTGACGAAGTAGTACCGTATAGAGAGCATTATACAACCTGACGCTCGCGCCGTCAAGCCCTATACGCTCAATACGGCACAGAAAAGCACTCATATTTTCGTTTTTTTGAAAATGAAGTGAGCTTTCCTGTCCCGTCATACGGAACCAACAGAAGGGTATCTTTCAAATAACACTTGAGTTTGCCCCAAACCCCCGTTGAGTTTGGAGCAAACTCCTTAACCTGCCTTTTAAAAAGACTCGCTCAGATCAGCGTTTCCCCGGCCTTCCTACTGGAGCAAACTCAGCACCGACGCCGTTCTCTGGTTCGCCTGCGCCAGCATCGCCGTGCCGCTCTGGGTAAGAATCTGGTCGCGGGTAAAGTCGACCATCTGCTTGGCCATGTTGGTGTCGCGAATACGGCTCTCCGCAGCCTGAAGGTTTTCCGCGCCGATGTCAACGCCGCGAATCGCGTGTTCAAGCCGGTTCTGATACGCGCCCAAGTCGGCCCGTTGCTTGTTCACGATTCTGAGTGCCGAATCAAGCGTACTGATCGCGCGATTGGCAGTTTCCGCGCTCTCAAGACTGATAAAAGTAAAGTTTCCGGGATCGCGGATGCCCAAGCCCGCGCTGGTCATCGTACCAATGTAAACCTGCTCGCGCTGATCAATATTGGCGCCGATGTGGAACCACATGGAAGCCGTCACCGTGTTTGTGCCGGTGGAACGGGCAAAACGGCCGGTCAGCATATTCATGCCGTTAAACTGCGCGTGGCTTGCGATACGGTCGACCTCGTCAACGAGCTGGGACACTTCCACCTGTATCTGCATCCGGTCTTCCGCCGTATAGATGCCGTTGGCAGCCTGGACGGAAAGCTCGCGAAGCCGCTGGAGAATATCCTCCGTCTCCTGAATGTACCCCTCACTCGTCTGAATGAAAGAAATCCCGTCTGCGGCGTTTGCCGAAGCGCGATTCAAACCGCGAATCTGACTCCGCATCTTTTCAGAAACCGCGAGCCCGGAAGCATCGTCTCCGGCACGATTGATGCGAAGCCCCGAAGAAAGTTTCTCCATCCCTTTAGTGGCGCTTGCCTGGGTAACACCGAGTGATCTTTCAGCGAACATCGCGCTGAGATTGTGGTTGATGATCATGTCATCCTCCTTGATAGTATATAAGCCAACCGCTTTTGATGCGGAAGACCGGGCATCCATGCCCTATACTCTATTATCGGCCTTCGATACCGGCTACTTTAGGAATATCGTGATTGTTTTCGTTGTATTGTGTCAAAAGGATCATGAGGGGAAGCACGGCAAACGCCGAATGCGGCGGCAACGTGTTTTTGACATTGCCTTTATCGACGCGGCTCCCCCTGGCTACAGACTTGCTCCGGCGAGTGCCAACCCCATAAGCAGACTACGTCTGCTTATGGGGTTGGCGCCCCCCTCCGCAATTCTTCCGCCACCCCCACTCCTTTATCAACTGAGCATCTCCCAGAACCTCATACCGTAAAGGTAAAAAGCATAGTTTTGAAACAGCCTCGAATAAAACCACGAACAGACACGAACGGCATTGGGCAACCTTTATGCTCCGCTTGAATTCGGTTAAAACACAGGTCCAATCAACACTCCCAAAACAAAAGTTCGTGTGGTTCGTGGTTATTCTGTAGGTCAAATTTAAGTCTAGTTAGGATGATTACGCTAAAGTTTCGGATATAGACTGTGAAGTTTTATCCGGGCATATTCTGTTGTAAACTGCCGCTTCACGGTTTTTTGATTCTGATTCCGGTCTCGTTGCCATGCCTCAAGTTCACTCGGTAGCTTCTCCGGCGTATCTATCCTCCGATCCAGACACCGGCTCGTCACCGCGCCCAGTTCTGTCTCCGCTATGTTAAGCCAGCTTCCGTGCTTCGGTGTGTCATGTGTTTCCAGCTTCTGCCCTGTCTCAAACCCGGCCTTTCGGTTACATTTTCGATGTCTCACTGCGCTGTTCTCTGACAATGGACTTTACTTCCCGCGCCCAGTCCTTCCGCGTCCTTTGCGCTGACGCCGATACATACCGCTTCCCGCCCAACTGTTC
>JAIRNN010000354.1 GCA_031257995.1 Spirochaetaceae bacterium
TGGAAATGTCGGCCAAGACGAAGATTCCGGCGGCTATAGCCTACACCTTGTCTTGGGGCAGCCCCCGCTCGGACGGGATGACGATAACGACGAGTTTTTCGGCGAAAAACGCTTCCAAACCAGCGCCCCCACCCGGCTAACCGCCCCGGATCACGGCTAAAAGGGGTTCCGGCAAGCCTCAAAGTTCACGACCCAAGATGGCCGCAAGAGTAGTCTGCCCACACCGCAAGGTGCAGTTTTGAAACGGCCTCAATCGAGATTAGAGTTGTTTAGAAACCTCAAGTTTCTAAACAACTTCCGCTAAAAATGCGGTTTTGTAAGGCTTTAGCGGAGGGCTTTTAAGCCCCAAAAACCGCACGACTTGAAACGGACTTTAGTCCGCGACAACCAACCATGTTGTTGAACGAGTCTAATAAATCGTCGATTTCCTAACGGCTCATATAAAACAGCAAAAACGAGAGGGCAAAAACGAAAAAAGCGAGAGTCAAAAAATAGGCCCAAGCGGGCAACTCGCCTGAGGAATTTGATGTGTAGGCGGCTTTTCCGCCGCGCCGGGAAGCGATCTTTTTGTTTTTGTGGCGGCCTTTTCCCGGCAACACCTGATAACCGCATTTGGGACAGCCATCATCGAACAAGTCTTCTTCACCGGAAAAACCGCAGGCCGGACAGCGGATCGAGGCAAATTTGCGCCCGCATTTGGGACAAACAGGCGCATCTTGTGAAACTTCCGAGCCGCAACTGTCGCAGTAAAAAAGAGGCGGCAGGGCCTTGTCCTTTTTATGAAACATTGTCTGTACGAGCCGCGCGCGAACCGCCGGAGGCGGCAGGACACGACGGCGTTGCGGCGGAGTCCGCATTTGAGCTTGCCGTTGCGGTCGCCTCTTTCTTTGCCGGAACATCCGGTTTTGAATCCCCCGGCGCGCCCTTTGCCGCCGATTTTCCCTTGTCGGTCACATAGAAACCTTGCCCCTTAAAGATGACCCCCGCGCCTCCCGACAAAATTCGCCGGACAGAACCGCCGCATTCGGGGCAAGCCGACAAAGGTTCGTCTTTCATACTCTGAAAAACCTCAAATGAACGCTCACATTCCTTACACTTGTATTCATACGTGGGCATTTATACACTCCTCTAGACTAAGGAGGGGGATGTCTCCCCCTCGCTACAGCCGGCTCAAAACCGCTCTATACGAGGCGCGGTTTTGAGCCGTCTTTCGCTACCCCCTCTCCTAGGGGCCCACCCCTAAAACCCCCTCCCGCCACTTTTTATGTGGCGCGGTTACCGTGGTCAAACGAAGCGGCAAACAATCACACTTCCTCAATTTCTTTCTCTTTCTCTTCCAAAACCTTACCAATCTCCGCGATAAATTTGTCGGTGAGTTTCTGAAGCTCCTCTCCGGCCTTCTTCTCGGCATCCTCGGTGAGGCCGCCGTCTTTCAGTTGCTTTTTCAGGTCGTCGTGGGCATCACGGCGGATATTGCGGACGGCGACACGGGCCTTTTCCGCCTCGGCTTTGGCCTGTTTGGAGATTTCCTTGCGGCGCTCGCCGGTGAGAGGCGGTATCGAGATACGAATCACCTTGCCGTCGTTGGACGGGTTAAGCGAAAGTTCGGAAGCGCGGATGGCCTTCTCTATCTCGCCCAGCAACGCCTTGTCCCAAGGCTGAATCACGACGAGCCGCGCTTCGGGGACAGACACATTCGCCGTCTGGGAGAGCGGCAACTTGTCGCCATAAGCGTCAACGCGGATTTTGTCAAAAAGCGCCGCAGACGCGCGGCCGGTACGCAACCCGGCAAACGTGTCTTTCAGCGCGGCGATCGACTTCTTCATCCGGCTTTCCGCATCGGAATTAGCGCTCATGTTACACTCCCACTTTCAGATAGGAATAATCCTTGATCGAGAGCTTGGCCCCCGCCTTTTTTCCCGCCTCGTCCAGCGCCTTTGCCACAGTGAGTTTGTCATCCTTCACAAAAGCCTGATCGAGGAAACAGATCGAGGTGAGGTATTTGTTCAGCTTGCCCTTCAAGATACCCGCTTTCACGTTGTCGGGCTTATCCGCCATCGCCGGGTCTTGGGACATCTGGGCAAGAAAAATATCCGACTGCTCCTTGATGAAGCCCTGATCAATGCTGTCGCGGGTGAGGAACGCCGGGTTAAACGCCGCCACGTGCAACGCCAAATCGTGGGCAAACTCCTTCACTTCGGGCTTTTCAAGCGCGTCCAGCTTGTCCGAGGCAACGATGACCGCGACCCCGATCTTGCCATCGCCGTGACTGTAGGTTTCAACCAGTTCGCCCGGCCCCGCGTTGATGAACTTCACCCGCTTGAGTTCCATCTTCTCTCGGATTTTCACCGCGATGTCTGTCACCAGAGCGGCAAGTTCCGCCGTCGGCTCATTCAAGCCCTTCTCATAGACAATTCCGGCGATCTTCTCGCCCGTAGCGGCAAAATCCGGGTTTCGCGCCACAAAATCCGTTTCCGTGGCGATTTCCGCAAACGCCGCCTTCTTCGCGTCCGCCTTGATGAACACCTTGCCCTCATTCGCGGCGCGGCCCGCCCGGTTTTCGACGGCGGCAAGCCCCTTTTCCTTCAAGAGCTTCTCCGCCGCCCCGGCATCCCCGTTCGTCTCTTCGAGCGCCTTCTTGCACTCCATCATACCCGCCCCGGTCTTCTCCCGGAGCGCCTTCACATCCTGCGCACTCACAGCCATTATCGTACCCTCTTATTCCTCGTAGACTTTATCCACGTCGACCGGCAGATTGTCTTCTTCGCTTTCGTTTTCACTACCGCTGTTCTCACTGCCGCTTTCCTCATTGCCGCCGCCCGTATCGTCATTTGGATCGGTTTCACTGACGGGAGTTTCCTCTTCCGGCGCGGTTACCGCCATTTCACCCTTCGTGTATTTCTCGATGTCGATCTCCTCGTCTTCCTCGCGCCGCGATTCGTCAAGAGCCCCGTTCGCCTCGTCTTCCTCACTAAGCGTCTCAATCACCTTGAGCCCCGTCTCGTTGTCCGCCTCAATCACCGCGTTTGCGACAATCGACGTAAACAGTGTAATCGAGCGAATCGCATCATCGTTCCCCGGAATCGGATAGTCGATACCTTCGGGGTTGCAATTCGTATCCACCACAGCCACAATCGGAATCCCCATCCTCTTCGCCTCGGTAACGGCGATGGACTCCAAGCGGGTATCGATGATAAATATAACGCCCGGCAACTCCTTCATCTCCTTGATCCCGCCCAAGTTTTTCTGGAGCTTCGCCCGCTCCTTCGTCATCCCGGCAACTTCTTTCTTCGTAAGATTCTCGAACGTGCCGTCAACCTCCATCTTCTCAAGTTTCTTGAGGCGAAGCAACGACTTTTTAATGGTAGAAAAATTGGTAAGCATCCCGCCCAGCCAGCGGCTATTCACATAGAACATCCCGCACCGCTCCGCTTCCTTCTGGATAGCGATCTGCGCCTGCTTCTTCGTGCCGACAAACAGGACCGACTTCCCCGAAACGACCACCTTACGCACCGCGTCATAGGCATCTTTAATCGCCTGAATGGTCTTTTGCAGGTCAATGATGTGAATCCCATTCCGCTCGGCAAAAATATACTTTGCCATCCTCGGATCCCACCGCTTCACCTGATGACCAAAATGCACCCCCGATTCGAGGAGGCTCTTCATCGTAACAACCGCCATATTCACTCCTGTTTCCCGTTCCCGCAAGCCGCCCTGCCGCCGGAAAGTATTCCTCTATCTCATCACGGAAACCCCGCAACGGAAATTTTGTTTCATTATACCACACCCGCCAAAAATGTCAACTACCCCATTGAGTGTGGCGGCATGTCGGTGCTTCTCCGGCTTGAAGGAGAAGAAGGCGGGCGCAACGAATAGCGGGTCAAGTAAATGACAGAGTCCCCCATGACCGCCAATGGCTTGTCATCTGCGGTGATGTGTTCTATAATATGGAATGATGGAAAAGCTGAAAAAGATTCTTGTGGCGACGGATGCGGAGAAACGCGATTTTTTCTCGGTGATGTTTGAGAATCTGGGCTATGATGTCGAGACGGCTGCGGACGGGCAGAGCGCGTTTGAAAAAATCAGGAAGACGATGCCGGACCTTGTTATGGTGAGTACGATTCTGCCCCGGCTGTCGGGGTGGGAAGTTTTGTCCAAGGTCAAGGGCGAGGAGCCGCTGAAGATGATCCCGGTCGTTCTTTTGTCGGACATTGCCAACGTGAAGGACAAGGTGAATGCCTTTGAACAGGGCGCGGAGGAGTACATCAGCAGCCCGTTCAGTTTCCCCGAAGTGCTTGCCCGTATCCGCTCGCTGTTGCGAACGAGAGAGCTTTTTAACCAGCTTTCGGCCCGTGAGTCGCGGCTCTCTCTTGCCGAGACGCTTTACGCCGATCTCAAAAGGGCCATCGCGCAGTTTCTGAAAAATATTGACAATCTTGACGAGGCGATTGCGCTTACTCAAAAGGACATGATCAACGAGGAGACGCTGCCGCCGATCATCGGTCTTATTCGTGAGAAGATCGGCACTGTCCGTTCCGATGCGGTTGCTCTTGACGCGCGTATCGACAAGACGATACACAAATGGGACGAACTTAAGAAAAGAGAGATTGCAATTTCGGTGTTTGAAAGCGGCGAAGGGATGTGACGTATGGGATGTTATATATATGGAAGGAAAGAGTAAGAGTCCAAGCCCGGTTGTTCTCGCAAAAACCGCCGTGTTGAACGGGGTGCTACGGTTTACGAAGCCGGTTTGCATACAGGGCAAGTTTACGGGCACTATCGACGCGACGGGAGAGTTGACCGTTGACAAGGGCGCGGTAGTGGATGCCGATACCATCAACGTCTCGTCGATTTCGGTGTTGGGTCGGGTGTCGGGGAACATTTTTGCCGAGGACAAGGTGGATCTCTGTACGGGCGCGGAGGTTTCAGGCGACATCAGCGCTCGGAGGCTGCGTATCGCGGACGGCGTTCTTTTTGAGGGGCAATGTTCGATGGTCGACGCGGAGAAGGATATCGACATTTTTTCTCATTCGCAGGATGAGATAAAGGATGCATTGCAGGGCTGAGACGGCGGGCGATGTCGTGCGCCTCCTCCGGGAAAAAGGGCTGACATTGGCCCTTGCGGAATCGTGTACTGCCGGACTTGTGGCGGACAGTATCGCGTGTGTCCCCGGAGCGTCGGATGTTTTTTGGGGAAGTTTTGTGACTTACCGGGTCGAAGCTAAGGCGGCGATGCTGGGGATTGACAGAACGATGATTGAACGGTACGGTGTGGTGTCCGGTGAGACGGCCCGCATGATGGCGGAAGGGGCATTGAAAAAAAGCAACGCCGATATATCCGCCTCGGTAACGGGGCTTGCGGGTCCCGACGGCGACGACCGGGGGACTCCGGTGGGAACGGTTTGGATGGCGGCAGCGGTCCGGGAAAACGGCGGGCATCGCGTCCGTGTCGAGCATTTTTGTTACAGGGGCAACCGCGCAACTGTCCGGGAAGCGACGGCACTTGATGTGTTGCGGCTCATTCGGAATGTGTTGCCGCCATCTGTCGTGATAACCGCTTGATATGCGGGGTTTTTCTGTTGATGTTATCAGTGTTATAGTAACGTGAGTGGCGACTACAGGGTTGATCCTGTTTCGTGTGGGAACCGAGCCTCCGCGAAGATGGGGGCTTCTTCTCTTCGGGGGAATGGATAATTGAAAATGGATAATTAGGAGGCTGCTCGTTTTATTCCTCTCATTTCCCCTTTTCCATTTTCAATTCCCCGTAGGGGTAATGGGTGCCCCGCAGAGGGGTAGCGGAATGGGGTTTTAGGGGCAGAGCCCGGAACTGCGTCCTTTGAAGAGGGGTAGCGTATGACCAAACGGAGGGAGGTGTGGACGCGCCTTTAGGCGTGGACACATCGACTGGAGAGCGGGCAGGAGCGAGGGGGAGACATCCCCCTCGCTCCTTCTTAGTGTCGCGTCCTACGTTAAACGGAGTGTTTGCGCAATGAAATGGGCAAATGCGGGGCCGCCAAGTTCGCGTCCCCAAGGCGGAGTTGTACTATGAAGATAGGCATTGATACGTTTGCCTGTGAGGGCGGTTCATCGGGAGCGGGATCGTATCTGAGAGAGATACTCAGGCGCTTGCCCGCCACCGAAACGAGGTACACGCTTTTCGGCTGGGAGGACGACAAGTTTGCTTATAGCGATGTGAGCGAAAAGTTGGGTGGCTGCGAGTATGTTGCCCGTTGTAAATTTAAGGGGAACACGGCAAGACAGGTGTGGCATTTTCTGAAATATCCCGATTTTGCCCGAATCCTGGACTTTAATGCCTGTTTTTTTCCCGCCGCCCATTGTGAGGCGCCGGGCTTTTCCCCATGCGCGACGATCGGTACCGTGCACGATATGGCGGCGTACTGGGGCACGAGAAAGACCCGCGAACATCTGGGGCTCATCCGAATGGCCCTGCCCAACGCGCTCCGCCGCTTGGACCGGGTTATCGCGGTGAGTGAATGGGTCAAGAACGAGTTGATCGAGATCGCGAAAGTCAAAGCCTTCCGTATCGAAGTGGCGCCCAACGGTGTTGATTTTGAAAGTTTTTACCCGCGTGAATATCAGCCCGACGAAACCCTGCTGTTCCAGCCTTTTTCATTCCGCCGTCCGTACATCCTCTATACGTCGCGTCTCGATCATCCGGTCAAAAATCATCTCAATCTGATCAAAGCCTACAGCATTTTTCGGGAGCGCACCCATTTCCCGCACCGTTTGGTACTCGCCGGGGCCAATGCCCACGGAGCGGACAAGGTCAGGGAAGCCGCCTCCGCCTCGAAACACCGCGCCGACATCTTTTTCCCCGGCCCTTTTCCCGCGAAAAGCCTCCCCGTTCTTACCGCCGGGGCCGACATGGTGGTCTATCCGTCCAAGTATGAAGGCTTTGGCCGGGGCGTCATTGAGGCGATGGCCTCCGGTGTACCGGTTGCCTGTGCGCGGGCCGCGTCACTGCCGGAAACAGCGGGCGGCGCGGCGTTGTTCTTCGATCCCGAAAGACCTGAAGACATGGCCGACCGCATGGTTACCCTCGCCGAAGACGAAAAAGCGCGAGAACACCTCGTCAAAGCCGGCCTCAAACGCGCCAAAAACTTCAGTTGGGATGTTACCGCGCAGAAAACCTTCAACATCATCATGGAAACCGCCGGGAAGTGAGCATATCCCCATTTTCAAATTTTCCTTGACAATCTGTGGATAATAATCGACACTGATAATGGGTACAAAATTAGGCAAACGGAAGTCTTTGTAAAGGGGAAAAAATGAAAATAACTAAATGGGGCATTTACAAAGAGCTCAGTACTGAGGAAGATATACAGGCTTTTGTCGAGGCTTCTATTGCCGAGGCGGAAAACGATACTGATCCCAGTCTGCTTGCCCACGCTATGGTTGTCGCGGCCAAGGCGCGGGGTATGCTGACCGTCTCCCGCGACAACCAACCGGGTTGTTGAACAAGTTGATTGTCAATCCACATAATGCGCCCCCAACAATTGTTTGAAATAGCCGGTTAGTTTTGTTTCTTCATCATTGTATTTTTTTGACTCAAGATAGAGTTTTGGATGATTTCGCGCGCTCCGGCTGACGAAAAGCGGCGCCAATTCCTGAAAATGATCGTTGTTTATCATTATATCGCTGTTGCCAAAATAATAGGGGACGTGCGGGGTGTAGTCCTTGAACACATCAACATAACAATAGTACGGCAGATTGATTTTAGTTACGCGCACGGCATTGGCGGTTTCTTTCTCAAGAAAAGTGGCGGCGCGTTTTAAGGCGTTTATATCGCGCAGAGTATAAAAATAGGCCGCCGTATCCTGCTCTCTTACCGTTTTATGATTCGGGTACTTCGGGATATAATGTCCGATGGTGTCAAACTCTTTCATGAAAAACAGGTGATCATCGTTTGTTTTGAATCTATACTGTTGGATATATGCATAATCCATGCCCAAAGGGTTACGCTCATAAAGCGCGATAATTATCGGAAAAGAGGTGGCTTTAGACGTCGCCGAGAAAACAGCCGAACTCACGACAACCGAATCGATAAGCTTATAATTATTCTTAAACTGCCGGAGCGCCTCAAAATTAGTTTTCTTGATAAGATACGATAACGGATGCAAAACACAAACAAAATCCGCCGCCAGTTTGTTATACGAGAGCAAAAAAGACAGACCTACATCACGGGAAACGACATCGGCATCCCGTAGGAATACCGTTTTCTTAATATCATTACGAATAATTGACGTTGTATCATTGTACGGCGGATTACCAACAATGATGACTTTTTCATTTTCAGCGAGCTTATACTGCGATCGCGCTATTTCAAAAAGGCTGTTATGGTTAAAATAAATGCCGGACTTCTGCCGTGCTGTTTCTAGCGCTTTTTCGTCAATATCGGCGCCAATCGTTCTTGTCCCGCGCAGAAATCCGCCGTATCCGCAAGAAGTATCGAGCATAGTGTAATCATCGAAACGCGGCATGTTCTTTGCGATCAGCGAATAGACGATGTCAACCAGCCATGACGGGGTATAGTAACTGCCGAAATTCACGGTATCTTTACGTCCCAAGTGTTTCTGATCCATATTTTCATACTGTGAGATTTATTTTCTTTTGTCAAGCGAAGCCGTTTCAACAGCAGCAATTCCGATTTCAAAATCCTCACGTTGCGGGGGAGGACAGACCTCTTTTGCGGCCATCTGTGGCCCACGTGATTGAGGCGGTCTGCAACCCCCTTTTGACCGTGATCCGGGGTGTTAGCCGGGCGGGGCCCCCGTTTTGGCGACCTTCTTGCCCGAAAACGCGGCCGTTATCGTCATCCCGGGCGACCTAAGGCTGTCCCACGTCAGCGTGTAGGCCATCGACGCGGGTAACGGCGTGTTTGCCGACTTGTCTATAGCCGCCCAGTCCGCCATTTCCGCATCCACTGGCGGCTCCCCGTCCAAGATCTCCGACTCGTACCGTTCCCCCCAAAGATGCCCCTTCCGCCCCGTCATACGGTTGAACTCCAAAGAGAACCACTGTTTCAGCAGCTGCATGATCAGCGGCAGCATAAAGCCGTCGTCGGGCTTGATGTAGAACGTGAGCCGCGCCCCCTCAAGACGCAGCCCGCGCAGCTCAAACGGATAAAACCCCTTGACCTCGCGGAGCACGCGGTGGAGCAGCGCGACGGCTGCCGGCAGCTTGAACAGCGGCTCGCCGATATTGACCTCTGTCCCCACTCTGTACCAAGCATTCTGTTGTAACTTTCGCGGTTTATGCATATAAAACCTCACTACTATATAAGGCGTTGAGGTGCGGTTTTGCTTTAATCAAACACGAAAAAAGCGTGAAAAAGATGAAAAAGTCCGCAGATTACACGGATTACGAGAGGCGCGGCGTGAAGCGTCCGTGCCGCCATTTGGCGCCGTCTGCGGCAAACCGTGATTTCCGCAAAAAATTTGCGGTTTTTTCGGGATTTTTGGGGGTACCCGCTTGACACGTTTTTTGGGGTGTGGTATAAATAGGTGTCTATGAAAAAAAGGCTGTTTTCAACGAATTCTTTTCTCGTGTACTCCCCCCTTATCGCGGTTGCCCCCCCCCCACGCAGATGTTTTAGCCCGCTCAACACCTCTTTGAGGCCCTGTTCGGGGCTTTTTCAGGGGATTTCCCCCCTTTTCACGTTTCATGGTTTCCGCGCTTCACCGGTTGTCCCCGCGCCCGAAACAGCGCTCATAAACGCGGGCGGCTCTCCTCCTCAAACCCGTAAAAGAAGGGCCGTCCGTGGATGGTTGTCCGTTTTCATCGGTTCCGGCTGTCAGGCCGGGGCCGGGGCCGCCGTTTTTGAGTGCTGTTTCGGGCGCGGGGCGTTTAATGCGGGGGATGGCGGGACGGGGACTGTTGAGGCGGCGGGGCGGCGGGCTGCGCTTCGCTGGTTTGGGTATGAGGCGGGAGTTTCCGCGTATATTGCTTGTTTAGAGAAGATGGTATGAAGGAGGATGCGGTTATGGCGGATTTATTGGCGGAAGCGCGGGCGGCGCTGCACCGGATTCGGGTGAAGCTGTATCCGGCGCATCTGCCGGGTCAGGAGGGCGGCTGGATCGCGAAAACGGACAACGAAAAAACCCTCTCCATCGAGGAGGTCGCGG
>JAIRNN010000053.1 GCA_031257995.1 Spirochaetaceae bacterium
ATCTGTGAAATCTGGGTAATCTGTGGACCTTCTTCATCTGTGTCGCCCTCTAGTCTGCGGTTTTTTGTGATAAAGGCTGTGATGAAGCCTGTGATTGAGGCCGGGGGCGTTGCGGGGGCGGGAAGCCCCCGCAGAGGGGGTAGCGTAAGACCCTAAGCCCGCTCGCGGGCGGCGGTCTGGAGCGAGGGGGAGGCTTCCCCCTCCGTTATCCATTTTCAAAATATGTGCTACAATGCCCTATGGCCGATATTCTGAAAGACCGTATCCCGCCTCACAATGACGATGCCGAGCGGGCGGTGCTGGGGGCGATGCTGCTTGAGACGAACGCGATTGGGACGGCGGGGGAAAAGCTCTCCGACAAGGACTTTTATTCAAAGAATCACGCGACGATTTTTCTGGCGATTCTCGCGCTCTACAACAAGAGTACGGTTGCCGACCTGCTGACGCTCCGCGAGGAGTTGCGGCAGGAGGGGAAGCTGGAGGCGGTTGGCGGGGAGGCCTATATTGCGGGGCTGACCAACGTGGTGCCGACGACGGCGAATATCGAATACTACTGCAAGGTGGTGGCGGACTGCTCGCTCAGGCGGGAGATTATCCGCATGGCCTATGACGCGATTGGGGACGCTTTTGACGAGTCAAACGACGCGCGGCAGACGCTGGAACGGACTGAACAGCGGATTTTCGAGCTTGACAACAAGCGGCACACGATCAGTTATCGGAGTACCGAGGTCATCATTCCGGAGGTGATCGATAAGATTGAGGAGAATTATCGCAGAAAGGGGGCGCTCTCCGGCGTGCCCTCCGGTTTCGAGGATCTCGACAGGGTGACAGCGGGCTTCCAGCCCCAAGACTTGATCATCATCGGGGCACGGCCTTCCCAGGGCAAGACGGCACTGGCACTCAGTATGGCAAAGCATATCGCCGTTCAAAAGAAGCAGCCGGTAGGCTTTTTTTCACTTGAGATGTCGAATATTCAGGTGGCGATGCGCATCCTTTCGGCGGAAGCGAAGGTGAACAGCAACGCGCTGCGGACGGGGATCATCGAAAAAAAAGATATGCAACGTATCCCGGCGGCGGCGGGACGTATTCACGATGCGCCGCTGTTCATCGTTGACGTGCCCAATATGAAACTCCTCGATCTCCGTTCCCAAGCGCGGCGGATGCGCTTGCAGGAAAAGGTGGAGATTATCTTCATCGACTACTTAGGTCTCGTCGGGCTGGAAATGCCCGGCTCGACGTATATCCAGCGGCACGAGATGATCGCCGAGATTTCCCGCTCGCTCAAGAGTCTTGCCCGCGAACTCAACATCCCGATTGTCGTGCTGTCCCAGCTTAACCGGCAGGCTGCGGACGGCACCAAGCCGGGGCTCGCGGTCATCAGGGATTCGGGCGCGGTCGAGCAGGACGCGGACCTCGTGATGTTCATTCACCGCGAGGCCGACGCGGAGAAAAAGGCGGTGGAACAGGGCTTCGATTCCATCGAGACGAAGCTCATCATTGCCAAACACCGGAACGGCGAAACGCGGGATATCGACCTTTTGTTCAAAAAGAAATATACTCTCTTCGTCTCGGAAGAGAAGGGACAAGCCCCATAGGGGCTTTACTTGGGGGCAGCGTGGTAGGAGATCGCGGCGGCGTCCCCTTTCAGGGGAGGGATAGAGCGGGAGGGGGATCGGGTGGGGGAAGTCGCGGCAAATTGCCGACCCCTCGCTCCAGACTGCCGTCCGCAAGCGGGCTTAGGGTCTTACGCTATCCCCTCTGCGGGTGGGCGGCCCCCCGCAACGCCCCCCGATCCCGGCGGAAGCCGGAATGGTGGTCGCGTGAAGCCGGATTGACGGCGTTGTAACACGCGGGGATAACCCCTCGGCAGGGGCAGGCCCTCGGTAGGGACAGACCCCGATAGGGACAGCCTCCGGTTAGCGGGGGCAGGTCCTCGGCAGGGACAGCCCCCCGGTGGGGGACAGGCCCCTCGGTGGAAGGGGGCAGGCCCCTGGCAGGGACAGCCTCCGGTTTGCGGGGACAGTCCCTTCGGCAGGGACAGCCCCCTCGGTGGGAGGGGGCTGTCCCTACCGGGGCTGGAAGACGCAATGCGGCCAAAAAGCATAGCCTAAACCTGGCAAGGGTTTTATGAATGGCTAAAATTAATAACGTAAGGAGAAAAGAATGATAGCGATTGACAATTATGATTTTGAAAATCTGAAAAATGAGTCTGAGACTCATATCTTCAACGAACTGGCAGCCCAGTTGGAGGAAATCCCATATGAGGTTTGCCGTTGCAACGACTGTCTCGGCGACATGGCGGCCATTGCGTTGAACAGGGTCGTGCCCAAATACCGGTGGTCGCTTCTCGGCAGCCTCTACACCGCGTCCGCGATGGATGACGAGGAGTACCGGACGAGCGTCGGAAACGCGGTGCGGGCGGCTATCGAGACCGTGCGGAAGAATCCGTCCCACGACCAAAAATAACCGTGCCCGTTTTCCCGGCAGATAGCGCCCATATACGCTATGCCGCAAACATTCTGCGCGAGGGCGGGATCGCCGCGTTTCCCACCGAGACGGTCTACGGCTTGGGCGCGGACGTGTTCAATCCCGATGCGCTGGCCCGTATTTTCGAGGTGAAACGCCGTCCCCGCTTCGACCCGCTCATCGTTCACATCGCGCATCGGGACACGCTCGACATACTGGTCGATTTTTCGGCATTGACCCCCATCGCAAAACGGCGGCTGGCGGCGCTTGTCGAAACGTTTTGGCCGGGGCCGCTCACGCTCGTTCTGCCAAAACTGCCCCGTGTTCCCGGCCTCGCCACAGCGGGCCTTCCCACCGTCGCCGTCCGGTTCCCCGACCACCCGGTTGCGCGGGGTCTCATCGAAGCGTTGGGCGCAAACGGAGCCGTCGCCGCGCCCTCGGCAAACCCCTTCGGCTATCTCAGCCCGACCCGCGCCGAACACGTGGCCGCCCAACTCGGCGATAACGTTCCGGTCATCCTTGACGGCGGCCCATGCAGAATCGGCGTGGAATCCACCGTGCTGGACATCGGGTACGGCGCAAACAGCAAACCGGACGGTTCTCCGCCGCGTATTCTCAGGCCCGGCGGTGTTACGCTGGAATCGTTGCGCGAGGTTATTCCTGATGTGGAAATGGCCGCCAACGGGAACGCCGAGGATGCCCGGCCATCCCCCGGCCTTCTCAAAAGCCATTACGCCCCGGCCGCCCCGCTCTACCTTCATTCGCACGAGGAGGTGTTAGCCGAAGAACCCGGCCACGCCTATATATATAGGGAAGAAACATTACAAAAGTCCGCTGCCCTCCTCTTTGAAAAACTCAACGCGCTTGACGGACAGGGATACACGGCCATTCACGCGGAACTCGCCCCGGAAGAGGGCCTCGGGCTCGCCATCAACGACCGGCTCAGGCGGGCTGCGGCCCATTAACGGCTTCTAAGGACATGGTGTTCCCGTTTGGCGCGGAAAGGGATACGTTTTTCCAAGGATCCGCGCATGCATAACGGCAATTTTGCTTTTACAAATAAAACCGCAGAAGGCGCGGAAAAGAACGCGGAAAAAAGGATGTACACCGAAGCCTTTCCGTGAGATTCCGCGTTTTCAGCGGTTAAATTTGGAATCACTGATATTTTGGGCGGGGCAGCGGGGTCTTAGGGGCGAAGCCCGTGTCCTTTGGAGAGGGGTAGCGAAAGACCCTAAGCCCGCTTGCGGGCGGCGGGTTGTAGCGAGGGGTCGGCAATTTGCCGCGACTTCCCCCGTCTCTATCCCCGGCCATTATCCATTTTCAATTATCAATTCTCCATTCCCCCGAAGAGGGGCCTGGGCAGACCTCCCTCGTGGCCATCTTGGGCCGGAACGTATGAGGCTGCTGGAACCCCCTTTTGACCGTGATCCGGGGCGGTTATTCCGGCGGGGACGCGTGTTCGGCGGCGTTGTGGGCAGAAAACCGGGTCGTTATCGTCATCCCGGGCGACCTAAGGCTGTCCCAACTCAAGGTGTAGGCCATCGCTCCCGCTATCGGCGTGTTTGCCGACTTGTCTACCACCGCCCAGTCCACCATTTCCGCATCCTCAGGCGGCTCCCCGTCCAGGATCTCCGACTCGTACCGCTCTCCCCAAACGTGCCCCCTCCGTCCCACGATTATGTTGAAACGTAAGGAAAACGTTTGTTTAAGCAGCTGCATTATCAGCGGCAGCTTAAAGCCGTCTTCGGGCTTGATGTAAAACGTGAGCCACGATCCCTCGAGTTTTAGGCCGCGCATCTCGAATGGATAACGCTTCTTGATCTCGCGGAGCACACGGTGGAGCAGTACTTTCGTCCACGGCAACCGGAACAAGGGCTCGCCGATATTGACCTCTGTCCCTACTTTGTACCAAGCATTCTGTTTTAACTTTCTTGGTGTATTCATATACCATTCTCCTTACTGTATATATGGTGTTGAGGCGCTGTTTTGCTTTAATTTGA
>JAIRNN010000250.1 GCA_031257995.1 Spirochaetaceae bacterium
CAATAATGGAGAAGTTTTTTGCTTCATTTTTGAGCAAATCTATGGTTAATTTAGTCATTTTATACTCCTTAAAGCATTTATATCATAATTTCATCATTTACGCAATAGATTTGGGTAAAATGGCACATAACATGCCGCTATGCCGGAGGACCAGCCCGTCCGCACCGAAGTCCTTCTCCGAGTCTTGGAAGCTCACCGGTTCTGTCCCCGATGTCAACTGAAGGGACAGGGAGGTCCCGGCCGCCGCCGCCCGTATCAGATCTATGGCGCTGTCCCCAGGAGTCTCGACTTCCCCTGAGAACAAGCCGATCACGAGGCCCTGCGGTTCCGGCTCGTCCTCGCTCTTGACATCGCCGCCGACGGAGAACGCGCCGCAACCGGAAACGCCGAGCGCGAGTATCAGGACGGCCGCCGCCGCCCCGCAGCCAAAACCCGCAGCCCCGCCGCGAGAACCGGTAACAAACCTTGCTTTCTTCATACGATACTCCTTCATAATAACGCTCCTTAGAACAAGACGCTTTCGCGTCCCGACTGCCTTAATCCTCACGAACATCGCAGCCGTCGCCGATGGCCCATGCAAGAGAGCCGCCCCAGGCGGTCCCTGTTGCCGATTTGTTGCCGATGGCGCCGATATCGGCGCTTTCACCCAAGAAACCGGGCTCGTAGCCGGGAGTTTTGGTTCCATTAAGCGCGATCTTCTCTACCGGCTCGCCATTGATACTGATGCTTCCGCCTACGCCCTCACAACCGCCGCCGATGCCCGCCCCGCTGTGCTCCCCGTTACCCAAGCCGCCGTAGGCGCTCAACGTTCCGTTTGGGGAACCGCTGCCCGCCGCGCTCGTTATCGTCAGCGTTGCGCCTTCGGGAGCTTGCAAGCCCGCTTCCGTGCCGCTTGACTTCAAAACAGTGCCGCCGGACAGCGCCGGCGTAACGGTTGCGCCCGTCATATCGAAAGCGCAGGCGTTCGGTTCCTCCGATACGTCGATGTTGACGGTGTTCAGGGTGATGTATGCCGTAACGCCCGAATCCACCACAATGCGGTTGGCGGTGGGTTCGCCCGTACCCACAATGACGTAGTTGCCGTTTGCCGTGATGGTGAGCGTGGAGTTGGCGAAAGCCCATCTGGTGTTTTCCTCATCGGTAACAGTATTGATGTTCATGAGGGTGGACGGCTCCGGATCGCCGCCGCTTTCGGCCTCGTCGCCGCCGAAGAACGCGCCGCAACCGGAAACGCCGAGCGCGAGTATCAGGACGGCTGCCCCGAAACCGATACCCGCAACGCCGCGGGGGGACAGGGCCGCCCGTTCCCCATACGCCGCCTCAAAGGAAAGCCCCCGGGGGGCCGCAGCCCCGCCGCGAGCGCTAATACCAAACCTTTTCACTTCCATAATCACACTCCTATAACAAGACGTTTGCGCGTCTCAATGCATAATGCCCGTTTAACCGCCGGGCGGCTGCAACGTACCCGCCGAACGCCCTGCGGCGTTCTCCCCCAACGCGGTACGGCGTTCTCCCCGGACTCCCTAGAGATGAAGGTTCTTCATCCCTACGGGTGAAGGCGCTTCACCCCTACGAGTGAAGGTTCTTCATCCCTACGAGTGAAGGTTCTTCATCCCTACGGGTGAAGGTTCTTCATCCCTACGGGTGAAGGCGCTCCATCCCTGGGGAACGGTCCTCGCATTCCCCAGGGAAGACATTTCCCTCATGCGTTAGGGAGAAGGGAGGATACCTTCGCAGCGTACCTGCCAGCGTCCGTCGGAGGGGAAACCGGGTAAGGGGCCGCTGCCGTCGTAGCCGGCGGTCATCATCGCCGTTGCCAAGAGGAGGCCGCCGTTGCCCGGCAGGTAGAGCGGCAAGCTGCTTGAGCCGGTCTGCCGGTTGTGGCCGTTGGGGAGATAGGTGTTTTTGGGGCTGTCGAGGAGCAATAGCCGCACCGCGTCCTCGCTCCGGCCGAGGCGGCAGGCGGTCATCGCCATCATCGGGAAGTCCCAGCCCCACAGCGATTGCCGGTCCCAGTCTTTCAGCACGCGGTCAAGTGTCGCGTTCATCACCGCGTCGTCGATCGGAAATTCGTCTCCGGGCAACACGCCCTTCATCATCAGCATGGAGGGATGGTCGGTGTGAAAGCGGGTAAAGGTTTCCGGGCAGTGTTCGTGGGCGAGGTAAAGGCCGTCCTTTACGGCGGGCGGGGCGAGCTTCGCGGCGGCCAGGGACCATTCGGCGCGGGGATTTTCGCCCAGGCGCGCAAGCCAGACGTTGGCCTGACGGAAACCCCAGCGGAAATAGGCCGTCTCGAAGGCGGGGTTCAGCACGGCGCGGGGGTCAAAGCGTTCCTGCACGGGGATGAGGGGCGGCCCCAGCACGTAGCCGTTTCCGCCATCCCCTTCGTCCAATTGAAGAAAATCGAACATAAAAGCGGCGGTTTCGACAACAACGTCACGGTATTCGCGGAGAAAGGCTTCTTTCCCGGCTTCTTGCGCTGCTTTAGGGGAGTATTGCGCGCGATAGCACAGCTCAGCGAGAAAAAGCGGGTGAGGCTGCTGCCAGACGAGGAGGACGGCGATTGAGGACGGCGTGTTATAGCCTGAATCATCGCACATCTTGGGCCAGCGGGCCCCGCGGTATCCTTGAGATGCGGCAATCTCGCGGGCGCGGGGCAGGAAGCGTTTGTAGAGGGCAAGGCTTTTCCGCAACTCCGAGGCGCGTCCCCAAAGCGCGAAATGGCCTTGATGCCAGTAATGCATCTCAAGGTGAAACTTGCCGTACCAACTGTTCATCGTGAGACCGGTCTCGGCGGGGATGAGCGTTCCCCGGCTCTGGATGGCGGTGAGATACTGGGACAGCACAATCCGCCGTTCAAGCTCGCCCGCCCGGCTGTCGGTGGAACCGCTGAGGTCAACGGCCCCGCCTTCGTTCCAATACCGCGCCCAAAACGCCGCGCACGCCGTACGGGCTGCGTCAAAACCGCGCGGGCGTTCCCCCGGCAATTTCCCCGCGTCGTTATCCAAAACGGGATCGCCCGCCGTAAAACGCACGGCAAACGTAAGATCTCCCGCGCTGCCGCCCAGCATAAGCGTATGGCTGCCGTCAAACGAAGCGGACACCCCTTCGCCGAGCGTGACGGTTACCCCGTAGACGGTCGTATCCATCACGCGCCGCAACACAAGACCGTTTTGTACGTTCTTTTGTACAAGAGAAGTGGTATGCAGACGCGGCGTGTCAAAGGTTCCGGCGGCCTTCTTGTGGCTGCCGTAGGGAAAGGCGATAACAACCCTAAGCGTCCCTGTCCGGACAAGCGGGGACGTTACCCGTACATGAAGCGTGTCCTCGTCCGGAGCGGCAAACGTTTCCACCGCCGCATCTTCCCCGTTGACGGAAAACACGGAAGACAGAATGCCTTCCCAAAGCGACAGCCTCTGCCTTACCGGAACCGTGCCGGAAGACGCAAGCCCCGCGGCGTCAAATCCGATCCGCGCCAAGTTAAACTTATGCGCGTTCTGCCTAAGCCCTCTGAACAGAGTCTCCTGTCCCGCATCGTTCACCGCATAGCCGACATCCCGACCCCGCGTATCAAATTGCTCAAGCCGGAGTCCGCGATCATCCGCCGGAGCATTCGCGTAACGGTGCCAGCCCCACTCCGCCATCGTGCAAAGCGGAAACGCCGCCCGCTCCTCCGCAAAAGTCTGCAAGCCGGTAAAATCGGCGGTAAAACAAAACGCCCCGTTTCCCACCGAAAGCGGCGCCTCCCGCGACAGGGAAGCATCCTCTCCGTAGACCGGATCATGCCGCGAAACAAGCCCCCGGCGATCAATAACCGCTTTCCCCATAGCTGCCATTATCGCCGTTGCCGCCTCTCCCTGTCAATGGAACGTGCCGCGCTTTTTCATAACGCTGCCGGCGGGCAAACCTTGGCGCAGACGCAGGCGGCTCGATCAATTTGTAAAGACCCCCGACCGCCAGGACATTATGAAAATGTAACTCTAGATTTATGTATAGACCAAAGATTGTCAATGGCCTTATTCAGGTTATATCGCAATTCCACCGGATTTTTGTGATTTTTCACTTTTTTCGCCCTTTTTTTCGTGCCGGATTAAAGCAAAACGGCTGACAACCGCATATATAGTGTACGGAGGTTTTTATATGAATAAACCGCGAAAGTTACAACAAAATGTTTGGTACAAAGTGGGAACGGCCCTTAATATCGGCGAGCCGCTATTCCAG
Organism: Spirochaetaceae bacterium; assembly: GCA_031257995.1. GTDB lineage: Bacteria > Spirochaetota > Spirochaetia > Treponematales > Breznakiellaceae > JAIRNN01. Next base: position 4,222 of record JAIRNN010000250.1, read on the forward strand.
TTTCCGTGGGCCGAAACGCTCTTCTACCGCGTACTCCGTGAGGCGAACGCGCGTTTCGGCTTCGAGATGCGCGGGTTGAAACTTGAGAACGAATGCCTGTCGTTCTACATCAAGCCCGTCAATGGCTTGGATCTGCCGAAGATAATGCAGTGGATGAAGCAGACGTTCTCCGTCCGCCTCA
>JAIRNN010000309.1 GCA_031257995.1 Spirochaetaceae bacterium
TGCCGCAGCGTCCGGCGGAGCAAAAGACTACACTGTCGTGACAACGACTGTAGCATCCGCCGCCGGCGCCTAATTCGGACGTGCCTCCCGGCGCACACCGGAGCCGGGATTTGGCGGGATGGGGACAGGCCCTGTCCCGCCTGACATTAACCAAATGGCGCGGCAACAAAAACAGCACCCGCCCAACGATGCATTTAGTATATCTGAAGCCGGAGTACCGCCGTCTGTGTGTAGCAATGCCGCCCTCCGGTAGCGGCCCTCCGGCACGATGGTTTACCATAAGGCGATTGTCGTTAGCGGGTGCCGTTGTGCGGACCGGCCGGACTTGCGGGGGATGTTGAAAGTTTGCAAGGCAGGGAGATTGCCGGCAGGGCGCGGCATAATGAAAGAAGCGGCGATTACTAAACAGACCCCGTCCCACACCAACGTACCATTTAATATATCAAAAGCGGGCGCGCCGCTGTCCGAGAGGGGCGTTGCTACCCTTCGGGGGCTGCGCCCCTTGAAAGCTTTCACATTAAATGATACGAATGTTCTCCCATCAATCGGTTCTATCCGGAATGACCCGTTCGAATGCCCAAATGACCTGTTCGAGCACCGATTATTTTGACGATTTTGAAACCGGCGGAAAAATCAATGTTGCCTGAAAATGAGGGAGTTAAATGTACCGCATAGCTTCCAGTCCCCGCCATTATCAATTTTCCATTCGCGCAGCGCGCGCTCCCGGCTCAATCATTGGATACCGCAGTAGTGAACGTGATATGTGCGGGTGTTTATCTCTGCTACTTCCTTAAAATCTTCTCCATTGGCTTTCCCTTAATTCATCAACCAATTTGTCTAAATAGCGAATCTTTTGCATAAGTTTGTCCTCGATCTCCTCTACACGGCAACCGCAGATGACACCAGTGATTTTTGAAGCATTGGGATTGATACGCGGCGCCCGCGCAAAAAAAGCCTCAAAATCAATACCCTCGTCAATTTGCCTTTGCAACGCCTGTTGGTTGTATCCTGTCAGCCAGCAAATGACCTCATCCACTTCCATCTTTGCGCGCCCCTTTTTTGCGGCCTTCCGAACATAAAACGGATAAACGCTCGAAAAAGACATCGCAAATACTTTTTGTTTCTCCATAGTTTTTTACTCCATATATAGCATTCTATCCAGAAAAATATAAAGGAGAAGCCTCCCGCTGTCAACAAGTTAAGGGATGGTGCCAGCAATTTTACTTTTATGAGGCGGGGGGAGCCTCCCCCTCGCTCCAGCCCGCCGCCCGCAAGCGGGCTTAGGGTCTTTCGCTACCCCCTCTACGGGGCGCTGCCCCGTAACGCCCCGCTGCCACGCCCAAATAGGAGAGTGATTCCCAATTTAACCGCTGAAAACGCGGAATCACGTGGAACAGCGGGAAGCATTGACGATGAACAGGGTTATGAACAGACTTCGCCCATGACCTTTTACTTTGACAGCGGTACTCCTGCCCGTCGGCACGCTTAATGTCCTAGGCGGCTGGACTGCCTTGTTTTCAAGAACGACAGCGGCGCATATGACATAGGAACGTGGTGTTGATTTTTCTGTTATTGCGTACTATACTCTCGGTATGTCGATGAAGTACAAAAGATTGGGCCGGAGACGACTGGTTTGGGGAGTTTGGAAATTTTGAATAGAGGAGAGCGAAGATGGCGGATACGTATCAGCTGGTAACGTTTCAATTGGGCGAAGAGATATACGGGGTGGACATTCTTGACGTTAAGGAGATTGTTCGTGTGCAGGAGGTGCGTCCTATTCCGAATGCCCCCGCCTATGTGGAGGGGATTTTCAATCTGCGCCGCGAGATCATCCCGATTATCAATCTTCACAAGCGTTTTTTTATCAGAAAACCGCTCGCTTCTGAGGAGGACGCGCTTTTGTCGGGGTTTGTTATCCTTGAGATTGACGGGTTGAAGCTGGGGATCATCATTGACCGGGTGTCCCGCGTGGTTACGATCGACAAGAGTGAACGGCAACCGCCGCCGCAGATGTTGTCCGGCATCGGGGCGGAGTATATCGAGGGGGTTTTCCGGCAGGATGAGGGCTACCTTATCATTCTCAACATCAGAAACCTGTTCAATTCCAAAGAATTGCAGAAAATTGCCGATTTGCATAAATAACGGACCTATTGGGATAATATGAACATAGAAGTTTGGTCCCCGACGATTCGGCGCAAAGAGATGACAGCGGTTCTGACGGCTCTGGTCGACGAAAAGATCGGTCCGGGCGATGGTGCCGCGCAGTTTATGGCCTTTGCAAAGGAAAGGATCGGGTTTGAACATTGTCTCGCGTTGCGGAGTCCGGCGATCGCGTTGCATCAGGCATTGAAGATACTGAATCTGTCGCCGGGCGACGGGGTGCTGGTTTCCGGGCTTTCCCCGCTTTACTACCATACCGTAATTGCCGGGCTGGGGCTGACCCCGGTTTTCGCCGATGTGTCCGAGTCGACGGCGTGTATCGAGGCGGAAACGCTGGAAAAGGTGCGCGAGCCGTATAAGGCCATCGTGTTGCACCATCCGTTGGGTTTTCTCACCGACACGGCACTGTTTGCCAATACGGGTGTCCCGCTCATCGAGGATGTCAGCACGGCGTTCGGCAGTTTTGAGGCGGTTCGGGATGACGGCGAAGGCGGTGAAGAATATGCCGGCCCGGCGGAGGCCGCCGCCAATTCGATGAATGCGGGAAAGAACACGGCCGCCGCGTTTTCCATTCTCGGCTTGGAAGAACGGGACATGATAACCGCCGGAGGGGGCGCGTTGATCTTCACCGGAGACCGGAGGAACGCCTCAGTGCTTCGTAACTCAGGCGGGTTGCCGTCTGAATATGCCCTGCCGGACATGAACGCCGCGATGGCCGCCGTGCAGATGCGCGAGTGCGCCAAGAACATCGAGAAAAGACGGAAAATCGCCGATCTCTACCACCAGTCTGCCCTGCGGGGCCGCCATCGGCTTTTCGCGGCACGGGACAACTTCGTCTACAACCACTACGCGTTCAGCGTTGTGATCGAAACCGGTATGAAGAACGTCAAACAGTACGCCGCGAAACATGGGGTCGCGGTGGAAAGCGCCTTCGAGAACACGCTCGCCGGGGCGGAAATCGCCCCGGCGGAAGCCTGTCCCCAATGCCGCAGTCTCTCGCTCCGCACCGCCCTGTTCCCCCTCTACCCCCGCCTCGGCGCGAAAAACGTGGAAAAAGTCGCCAAAGTTATTACGACATTACCGTAAGGGGACAATCGTACCATATTAGTGCGGGGGCGTTGCGGGGCGGGTTTGCCGGGGCCCTGTTACATTTATCCGGAGTGAAGCATTTTTGGGGCCCGCACCGTGTCGCTGGAATAGTTAAACGCGCCTAGCACAACCCTAGTTATGACTTGGCACAACCGTTGTGCCCGTTTTGCGCGCGGCAACGGGTGCCGCTGAGGGGATAGCGGATAAATGGAGGGAGGTGCGGACGCGCCTTTAGGCGTAGGTGGGGCTTATCGGCCGGAAAGCGGGCTGGAGAGAAAGGGGAAGACTTCCCCTTTCTCTCTCTTGACAAACCCCGCCAACCGGCTATCATATAAGCCGATGCCTTCCAATACGTTTGTTCTGCGCGGTGATATTTGTTATAGCGAAACGCCCGCCACGCTGGTTACGCGGGAGGACGGGTATCTGGTCTGTGTGGAGGGCGTCTCGCGGGGCGTGTTTCCGCGTCTGCCGGATGAATATCGTTCTCTGCTGTTGCTCGATTATCGGGGAAAACTGGTCGTTCCGGGGTTGGTTGACCTCCACACACACGCGCCCCAGTTCAGTTTTCATGGCCTCGGCATGGATTGCGAGCTTATGGAGTGGCTTTCTGTTCATGCGTTTCCGGAGGAGGCCAAGTATGCGGACGCGCGGTATGCGGAAAAGGCCTACGCGCAGTTTGTGGATGATCTTGTGGAGGGGCCCAATACCCGGAGCGTTATCTTTGCCACGATTCACCGCGCATCGGCGTTACTCTTGATGGACATGCTGGAGGCGTCCGGCCTTGTCTGTATGGCGGGAAAGGTCAATATGGACCGGAACACGCCGGACGCGCTTTGCGAAAAAGACGGAGAAACCTCGCTTGCCGAGACGCGGCTTTGGCTTGCCGAATGTGCGGCGCGACCTTACCAGAACACCTATCCCATTCTTACCCCGCGCTTCGTCCCTTCGTGCAGTGACGGGCTCTTGCGCGGCCTCGGTGAACTCCAAAAAGAGTTTTCTCTGCCATTGCAATCCCACCTTTCCGAAAATTCCGGCGAGATCGCGTTTGTGAAGGAACTCTACCCGGACATATCGTGTTATGGGGGTGTGTATCAGCGGTTCGGGCTCTTTGGCGAGGGCGGCAGGACGGTGATGGCGCACTGTGTCTGGTGCGGTGAGGAGGAGATCGCGCTGCTCAAGAAGAACGGCGTGTTTGTCGCGCACTGCCCCCAATCGAACACCAATCTGGCTTCCGGGATCGCGCCGATTCGCCGCTATCTTACGGAGGGCCTTGCGATGGGGCTGGGGAGCGATGTGGCGGGCGGCGTGCATACGAGCATTTTCCGCGCGATGCAGGACGCGGTCGCCGTCTCGAAACTGCGTCAGTGTCTTGTGAATCGTGATGAAAGGCCGCTCACGATTGAAGAAGCGTTTTACCTGGCAACGAAAGGCGGCGGCGCGTTTTTTGGCAAGGCCGGTTCGTTTGAAGCGGGCTTTGAGTGCGACATTCTGGTGATTGACGACGCAAGCCTCACGCCCCGTGTGCCCCTTCCGGTGAAAGAACGGCTGGAACGCGCCGTGTATCTCAGCGACGACCGGCACATCGCGGCGAAATGGGCGCGCGGGATGAGGATATTGTGATGTCCCTTGTGCCTGTTGCAAAATCCATGCGGTTTGGTATAATGAGGTGTTTACAAAATTGTCCAAAATGGACATGACCGGAGGAATGAAAATGACATCAGCGTTACAGACTGCCCGCTACCAATACCAGCCGAAACTGCCGCCCGTGTTTGGTGGAGGGCTTAACATCAGGGCCAAGTCGGGGGAAGCGGTTCAAACCCTTTGCATTGCGGACAGGGACATGCTCAAGGCGTTGTTCAAGCACACGTATGGAAAACCGACAGTCACGTTCGAGCCGGGGGAGTACAATGCGGCGTTGGCAAAACCGCTTGTCGTGGGGGTTATCCTTTCGGGGGGGCAGGCGCCGGGCGGCCACAATGTTATCGCGGGGCTGTTCGACGGGTTGCACAAGGGGAACGCCGCGTCCCGGCTTATCGGGTTCAAAGGCGGGCCGTCCGGCCTCATTAATGGCAAGTATGTGGAGATCACCGGGGCACTGGTGGACGAATACCGGAATACCGGCGGGTTTGACATGATCGGGTCGGGGCGGACGAAGATCGAGACGGACGAGCAGTTTGCCGCGTCTTTAGAGACGGCTGCGAGGCTGGGGCTTGATGCCGTGGTCATCATCGGCGGGGACGACAGCAACACGAACGCGGCCCTGCTTGCCGAATACTTTATTGAGAAGGGCTCGTCGATACAGGTGATCGGCTGCCCCAAGACGATTGACGGCGATCTCAAGAACGAGTACATTGAGGCATCGTTCGGGTTTGACACGGCGTGCAAGACGTACAGCGAGCTTATCGGCAACATCGAGCGAGACGCGAATTCCGCCAAGAAATACTGGCACTTCATCAAGCTGATGGGACGTTCCGCGAGCCATATCACGCTGGAATGCGCGTTGCAGACTCACCCAAACATCTGCCTCATCTCCGAGGAGGTTGCCGCGAAACAGATGACGCTGGACGAGGTGGCGGGCCAGATTGCCGAGGCGGTGGCGCGCCGTGCGGAAAATGGGGAAAATTTCGGTATCGCGCTTATTCCGGAGGGGCTGGTCGAGTTTATTCCGGAGATGAAGAAGCTCATCGCCGAGCTCAACGACATCATGGCGGCGCACGAGGGGGAGTTTTCCGGCCTTCGCTCGTTTGACGGCCAGCAGGCGTTCCTCGAAAGATATCTTTCGCGGGAGAGCAACATCGTTTTCGCGAGCATCCCCGAAGAAATCGCCAAACAACTCCTCCTTGACCGCGATCCCCACGGTAACGTGCAGGTCTCCCGCATCGAGACGGAAAAGCTCATCATCGGGGTCTTGGAAAAACGGCTCGCCAAGATGAAGGCGCAGGGCCTCTATAAAGGGAATTTCTCGACGCTGGGACACTTCTTCGGCTACGAGGGCCGGTGCGCGTTCCCGTCAAACTTCGATGCGGACTACTGTTATTCCCTCGGCTACACGGCTTTCATGCTCATTGCAAGCGGGCTGACCGGCTACATCTCCAGCGTCCGCAACATCTCCGGGCCCGCCTCGGCGTGGACAGCCGGCGGCGTTCCCCTCACGATGATGATGAATATGGAACAGCGGCACGGCGAACAACGGCCCGTCATCAAAAAAGCGCTCGTGGAACTAGACGGCGCGCCGTTCAAAGAGTTCGCCTCCCACCGCGCCGAGTGGGCTGTGAAAACCAGCTTCATCTACCCCGGCTCCATCCAGTACTACGGCCCGCCCGAAGTATGCGACCAGCCGGCCATCACGCTAAAACTGGAAGCCTCGTAGATAGGGGCAAAGGGAAGTCTTCCACTGTCAACAGCTTAAGAATTTGTCCACAGATTACACAGATTAAAAAAGCGGGTTGAAGTAAAAAATCTGGGTAATCTGTGGACCTTTTTCAATTATCCATTTCCCCGATTTACGGGAGAGGGGCACCTACTCTCCAGTCTTCCGCAATGTCTCGGCTCGGCCCCCGAAGGTGAGCCGTAAAAGTTTCGTATAATTGGGACAGACACCCGCATCGTACTCGTAGGGAATTCCCTCTTTCCATCCGAAGTCGTTGATGTAGATTTTTCCGTCCTCCGCATAGCCTTCGCGGGGAATGCCTTTGGCAATGTCCTTGAAGGGGCGCGTTGACTCATCGGGGGCCTACCCGATGTAACCGGTGTAGCCTGTAGTGGTGATGATGTCCCGGTTGAGCCTGTTCCAAAACCCTAAACAAATCATAGAACAACCGCATTTACAGCGAACCTTCAAGAAAATTTAACCGCGAAGGCACCCATTTGCCACGCCCGAAACATTGAGAGCGTTCGCGCGGTTATACAACATGGTGCGGTGCCAATAAAGGCAGCGCCTGGATACCAGCTTCGGTGCCGCGGCACTGAATGCACAGAAGGTCTTTATCGACAGACATGCGTACCTACTGCCAATCTTTCTGTTTAGCAGGCCTTCGCAGAAGGCCGCCTTCAATACTGGTTGTAAAGCCAATCAGCTGTCAAATCAGCACGCCTCTATCCTTATTCGCCTCAGCGGTTTACTAACCGCCTTCGTCTTCGCGGTTAATTCCTTACCTCTTTATCAACTGACAAAAACACCCAAATGCAAATGAGTTTTGGAACAGACTCACTTATCACCTTTAACCACAAATACCTTCATCCGTGCCGTGGTTTCCCATGGACCAAACCCCCATCGAACGTCTTCGACTGGGCCGTAAGTGCCGTCCGCTGCCTCTTACACCGCTGGTACCGCCAGTGGACCTTATCCCAACTGGCAGGCACAAAGATAAGCGGGAATTATAACAGGTGAGGAGAAGAAGATGGGAAAGCAAGACAAAGCACGGCGGGTGTACCCCACGGAATTTAAAGCCGAGGCGGCAGTCTTGGCCGGGAAACACGGGAAACCGGCGCGTCAAATCGCGCTGGATTTGGGTGTCAACGAGAACCGGCTGTACCGGTGGACACAGCGGGCACGGGAAGCGGCAGGCACCGGACTGCCGCCGTTTCCCGGACATCCCCACGGACGAAGGAGCCGCGTCCCCACGGACGAAGGAGCCGCGTCCCCACGGACGAAGGAGCCGCGTCCCCACGGACGAAAGAGTCGCGTCCCTACGGACGAAGGAGCCGCGTCCCTACGGACGAAGGAGGCGCGTCCCCACGGACGAAGGAGCCGCGTCCCCACGGACGAAGGAGGCGCGTCCCCACGGACGAAGGAGGCGCGTCCCCACGGTTGCAGAGAGAACGCCGTACCGCGTTTGGGGAGAACGCCGCAGGCAGCGGCTTCGGGGGCGCGGGTCTCGGCGGCCGAACGTTCGTTCGCGTCATCTTCGCGC